>CAZWJY010000022.1:13182-15613 GCA_964634335.1 uncultured bacterium | reverse complement strand
TCCTTATGAACCTTCTATAGATTGTGGAGCGGTGAAGCCCTGCTATCTTTGCATACCTTTGGACTCTGAAGCCTGCTTCCAAGGCTATCTCACTTCTCCATAGAAAAAAAAAGTCAAGAGGGATATGGTAAATTTGTTGCATCTTTATACAGGGGTTGCTCTGTTTCCTATGACCGCTTGCAGTGAAAAGACCATCGCTATGACTCAGAAGAGTTATTAAGGATTTATCAGAACCTTATCCTGCCATTCCTTTGGGAACACACCTTTAAAATTATAACCTACCCTTATTATCTGAGTAGCCAACTTTGACTGTTTTATCCTTTCCTTTGTCTTTGGATAGAAGATTATACTGAGAGTTAGAAGGGCGAAACTGATAACAAATCCTAAGATTCCACCCAGGATAAAACCTAAGAGTCTATCCAGAACTCCAAGGGGTGTGGCATGGATGAGTTTATAAAGTATAGAACCCAAAATCCCGAAAGCTACTGCCACAAGAATGAAGATTACTATGAAAGCTACAACCCTTGCTGCTAAGGGGTTTTTAATCATATCTTTGAGCAAGAGGGAGAACCCTTCATAATTATGGAGAGCTATCAGTATACCTGCGGTTATCGCTATAATAAAGGAGAGAATTTTTATTCCCCCTTTGATAAGTCCCATTATTATAGAAAAAAAGAATATCCCTACAAGTCCTGCATTAATCCAGCCAGACATATTATACATAATACAAATATAACCTATTTTGGAGAGAGGTCAAGAATAGACTTCCAATCTATCTCTCCCCTTCCTTTTAGCAGACAGTAGAGCTTTATCTGCCTTTCTGATGATATCATCTCTCCTCTTTGCATCCATAGGGAAATGGCTCAGCCCCACACTCAGAGTAATATTTATCTTCTTATCGGTGAAGGGTATCTCTTTTACCCTTGCACGAATCCTCTCTGCCACCTCTATCCCTTCTTCCTTTGAGTATCCTGGAAGGATAAAAGCGAACTCCTCGCCACCATATCTGGCAGCGATCCCTTCCCTGAAAGAGAGGAGCACCTGAGCTGTGCCTTTCAGCACCTCATCCCCTCGGGTATGTCCGTATTCATCGTTTATTAATTTAAAATGGTCTATATCAAAAATCATAAGGACCAACTCCTTCTCCTCTTGCAGTTTCTTATCAATTATCTCCTCAAACTTTCTGCGGTTATAAAGGGAGGTGAGACCATCCCTATCAGCCATATTCTGAATCTCTTCATAAAGTCTTGCCCTTATAAGAGCCAGTGCTAAGGTATCTGCAATAGAACAGAGAATCTCCTCATCACCCTTTTTAAAAGCATTTGGCTCTCTTCTCTCTATCCATAGCACCCCTATAATAAACTCCTTCTCTCCCACAGGAGCCCCTAAGAAGGATTGACTCTCACTCTTTGGCTCCACTTTTGAGAATCGATAGAGCCTCTTTTTTAATAGATTACCCTCTATAAAAGAACTCCTATTCCTTGCAATCCAACCTACTATCCCCTCATCAAGGGAGAAACTGAACCCCTTCTCTTCTCCCTTCCCACCTTTACAATAGTCAATATATCCCATTCGGGATGATTCATCTACCGAGGCGAAAAAGACCCTATCAGGCTCAAATATCTTATCTACCACATTAAAAGTAGACTCTATTACTCTTTCCATTTTTATCTCGCCCAATAATTCAGAAGAGAGCTTAGAGAGTTTAGAGAGGCGGGAAATCTCTTCCTCCTTTTCTGAACGGTAGTTGAGCAAATTAAGAACTAACCCAAACATATGGCTTAGAGATGCCAGCGACTCCTTTTCTCTCTGTGTAAAGACCCCCCTCTCCCTGCTATCCATTACCAATATCCATTCCACCTCCTCTCTGAGAACTATAGGAACCCCCAGGAAGCATCTTATGGGCAGGTCTTCTTTATAATATCCCAAGGTGGTGGCGTCCTGAAAGAAGTCCTCTATCAGGATAGGTTTCTTCTCCTTCCCCACCAGCCCTACCACACCCTCACCTATCCTTAATCTCCTCTCTCTCTGGAATAATGGGGTTTGGGAGATACCCTCTTCTAATACTAAGCCATCCTTATCCCTTCTAAATAGAGCCACAGTATGAGGTTTGAAGATTCCATTGACCAATCTTATCATCTCTTTATAGACCCTATTAACCGGTGTATCCTCCTTCTGATAGCTCCTCTCTTTTAAGGAATACTCTACCCGAAATTCTGTCTCCCTTTTTCTGGATAAGAGATGACCAGCCATTACGGAAAATATCCCCAAGGGCAGGAGATGCCATAGTCCTGAAGAATGGTGGGTGAATAGGTTTGACCCCATCTCAGAGATAATTAGACCCACTATAAAAGGGGAGGATATCCTTAAATCGAAATATAGAATGGAGATAAGGATCAGGAGATAATAAAAGAGGAAGAGAAAGGAAGAT
>CAZWJY010000022.1:798-13172 GCA_964634335.1 uncultured bacterium | reverse complement strand
AGAGGGGGGTGAAGATAAAAGAGAGGGAGAGGAGGAGGAGAGAAGGTCTTTTATATAAAAAGAGGAGAGCCAGAATAGGGATGGGTAAAAGCCAGAAAGGAGGGAGGTTATACCAGAAAAGTCCTAAAAAGGAGAGGAGGAAGTAGACCCCAGAGGCAAGATAGAGGGATTCACTCTTCTGCAAAAGGACCTTTCCCATTCTTTGATTATAGATATAACTTCTCCTCCGTCAAGGATAACCTCATTGGAAACATGGTTGACATTAAGGATTATTACTATATTTTTAAATATGGCTTTCTGGGAAAAGGCACCCTTGCTTTTTAAGAGATACTCCCTTAAAAGAGAGGTCAAAGTCTTTGATGTTCTGAGAAGGGCAAGCAGATTCCTAATCCATCTATCTAAGGAGAATACCATCTTTGATATCTCTTCTGCGGTAATCTTGAGACGATGCTATAGAAGGGCTCAATTCTGGGCTATAGTAGAAGAGGATAAGGAACCCTTATTAAGATGCGCTCCCTATTTTGATAATATCCTCTTCTACAGAGACCAAAAGGATATACGAGGTAAGCTTGGAGGAATTAGACCCCAGGTATTTATAGACTTCAATCATCCTGGTTCTACAAGACTTGCCCTTGCCTCTGAGAGTGATTTGAGATGGGGGTTTTATTCAAAATCCGCATTCCCCTATTTTAACCTACTTGTGAAAGGTTCTGAAGATAATAGCTTCTCCCTTATTGCATCTCTTTTCAAAGGGGTTAAGCCAAAGATGATAACCCTTAGACTCTCCAAGGATATCAGAGATAAAGCTAAGAAGTGGCTCAAAGGGGAGGGGTATAAAATGGGTATACCACTTATCCTTTCAGATTCTAAATTCTCTAAGATATTAAAGAGTAGAATCAGAGGGTGGGTATTGAGCGGAGAGGAGGTAGATAGAGAGATCCTACCAGGGGTGGTGGCTCTGTGTAGGTGCTTCATCGGTGGTTCTGGTCTTCTCTTTCAACTCTCTATAGGTTTTAAAAGGAGGAGTCTTCTTCTTTTAAAAGAAGGGAGTCCCCACCCATCAAAAATAGGCTTCTCAAAAATCCTTGAATTTAGAGATTTGACCCAGCTCCCCTACAGGGAGATAGAAGGATTTATTAAATGAAGACCCCTCTTAAATTCTCTCCCAGATTCTTCTACATTTATCTCATAATAGGGCTGCTTGCATTGGGAGTCTTCTGGTTCTTCTACTCCAGGAGTCTTATTAAAAAAGTCTCCCGCGAGACCTTGCTCCGTTCAAGGATCTATGCAAAGTATGTGAGTAGAGGGATATCCAATGATGAGGAGGCTTTGGATATAATTTTTGGAGAGGTGATAGAGAAGATAGACTTTCCAGTAGTGGTGACTGACGAGAAGGGGAGACCCTCTACTTTCAGAAACCTCCCTATCAAAGACCCATCTGAGAAGGAGCTCAAATCCTTTATAAAATTACTGGATAAGGAGCACAGACCCATACCCATCTCTGTCTCTTTAAATGACTCTATTGTCTACCTTGGAGAACTCCATTATGGAGATGCCGGGTGGGTAAAGGGGTTTAAGTCATTCCCCTTTATCCAATCTATAGTCCTCCTCATCTTCATTCTTATAGGAATATGGGGATTGCTTGTCTATACAAGGAGTGAAAGGGAGAGGATATGGACATCCCTTGCCAAAGAGACAGCACATCAGCTTGGAACCCCTCTCTCTTCCCTCAGTGGCTGGCTCGAAGTCTTGAAAAATAGATTCTCTAAGGAGGCACTCTTAGGGATGGAGGAGGATTTAAAGAGAGCAAGGAATGTCCTGGAAAGGTTCTCCAGGATTGGACTCCCTCCCCTTTTGAAACCTAAGAGAATAGGAGAGATTATTAATGAGACTGTATCCTTTATAAAGAGGAGGGCTTCCAAAAGAGTAGAATTTAAGATAGAGGTCAGGGATGACCCTGTTGTAAAAGTGGATGAGGTCCTCTTCTCCTGGACATTGGAAAATCTTTTAAAGAATGGACTGGATGCAATAGGAGATAAGGAAGGGAGAATAGAGGTGATAAGCAGTCTGACTCAGGATAAGAGGAGATTAAAGATAGAGGTAAAGGATACAGGAACAGGGATAAAGGCGAAGAGAATCTTCGCCCCAGGGGTTACTACAAAACCACATGGCTGGGGAGTAGGGCTGACCCTTGCCAAGAGAATAGTAGAAGAATATCATAGAGGTAAACTCATCCTGTCAAAATCAGGACTGGAGGGGACAACCTTTACCATTCTCCTACCATTATGAAGATTCTATGGATAGATGATGAGATCGAGCTCTTAAAACCCTATATATACTTCCTAAAGGATAAGGGTTATGAAGTCCTGACTGCAACAAATGGACCTGATGGTATTGAGCTTGTTAAGAGAGAGGGTGTAGACCTTGTCCTCTTAGATGAGTGGATGAGTGGAATGGAAGGCTTAGAGGTCTTGCGTAGACTTAAAAAGATAGACCCCAATCTACTTGTGGCAATGGTCACAAAGAGTGAAGAGGAAGGGTTAATGGATGAAGCCTACGGACATCTGGTAGACGATTATATAGTCAAACCACTCACCATCCCTCAAGTTTCTGCTTTAGTAAAGAGGCTCTTAGAGAAGAGGAGACTCATAACTCAAAGAATCGCATCCGAGTATGCTCAGGAATTTGGGTTCCCTTCAAAGATAGAAAATCCTGAAGACTGGATTAAATACTACATCTCCCTTATTCAGTGGCAGCTGATGCTATCGAAATTTGGAGATGAAGGGATAAGAGAGGTCCATAGCTATCAGGCAAAGGAGTTTACCACTGCCTTCTCAAAATATATTGAGGATGTCTACCCAGAATGGATAAAGGGAGGAAGGGTTACCCTTTCTCATAATTTTTTAAAAAGGTTTCTAATTAAAGAACTTGAATCCCCTCCAGTTTATCTGTTCCTTTTTGATGCAATGAGGCTTGACCAGTGGCTTGGACTCCTTCCCATTATAAGGGAGGATTTTGAGGTAGAGACAGAGTATTACTTCTCTATCCTCCCATCTGCCACACCCTACTCCAGGAATGCTATCTTCAGTGGTTTACTCCCTTTGCAGATAAAGGAGCAGTTCCCCCAATACTGGGTAGGGGGATATCGCCACCAGAATAAGTATGAGAAGGAGCTCTTGGGAGAGTTTTTAAAAAGGGAGAGACCCCATACAAGATTTATATTCTTAAAAGTATCCAGGACAGGAGAATTGGAAGGTATAAGAGGGGAACTGTTAAAAAAGGGGATAGACCTCTATGTCGTGGTAATAAATTTTCTTGACCTGCTCATCCATTCTGTAAAATCTGATGAACTCTTGAGTGAACTTGTAAGAGATGAGGCTACACTTATCTCTCTAACCAGGGTATGGTTTGTATCTTCTAAACTCTCTCAGCTTTTTCAGATGTTAAAGGGGAAGATAGTAATAACCTCTGACCACGGGTTCCTGAAGGTTCAAAGACCCACCATCATTTATGGAGGAAAGGAGATTTCTCCAAATTTGAGATACAAATATGGAGGAGGGTTAAGGTGTGACCCAAAGACTGCGATTATCCTCTCAGACCCTAAGGAGTATATGCTTCCCTCTGAGGTTCTAAGCACAAAGTATGTAATTGCAAAGGAGGATTACTATTTTATCTATCCTACAAAACCTCACCAGTATGAGCAGACCTATAAATATACCTATCAACATGGAGGGGTATCACCAGCAGAGATGATTATCCCTGTGGGCTTCTTAAAGTGTAAAAAGTAATTGCTCAAAGGAGACTATATACTATTGATAGAGATGATAAAAGATAAGAGGATAAAAATAGGAAGATTGGGGGGAATAAATTTTAACAGAGGTTTTTATCTCTATGTCGGTTCAGCCCAGAATAGTATTGAGAATAGGGTAGGGAGGCATTTGAAAAGGAGGAAGAAAAAGTTCTGGCATATAGACTATCTCCTTTCTAACCCTTCAGTAGAGGTGAAGGAGGTATGGGTAAAGGAAGGAGGGAGAACGGAGTGTGAATTGGCAAGGAGATTAAAAAGGGAGGGGTTTAAAGTGATAAAAGGTTTTGGCTCCTCTGACTGTAGATGCGATGGGCATCTATTCTATATCAGAAGAGATATACCAGCCAAAATTCTTAAACTCTGGGGTTTGAGAAAAATGATTTAAGTCTCCTGACATACAGCCACTTGGATTAAGGATTGCTCTACCTCTTGAAGTCCTTGAGAGGGCTCCCTCACCATCTGAGAAGCTAATAGTGTTCTCAAATTAGCCATCTCTCTTCTGTCTTGATAATCACTGAAAATCTATCTTATCCTATTAGCAAGCCTAATGGGCATTAAAGAGAGAATCTGTTCCTTTATTCCTCTGATTGTAGAATAGGCTCTACTTTTGGGCTCGGTTTTAGGAACGTTCTGATGAAATCGAGATGGGTTGAATAGTAGTTTCTACTTGCTCTTAGGAGCTTGGCAGAGTCGGTATCAATTCCAGGGTTTTATCCTTCGTAGCAATCCAATATCTACATCCATTTTCCAGTTATACTACCTCCAACATCTTTTCCAAGGCTACCCTTGCCCTCTTTGCTATACTTTCGGGTATCTCCACCTCATCTCTCTCCATCTCTAATGCCTCTGCAACCTTTTCTAAGGTAGTCTTCTTCATATCGGAACAGCAGGCAGGTTTTTTGAGGGGATAGCATCTCTTTCCTGGATATTCCCTCCTTATCCTATTACAGAGCCCCTCTTCTGTCCCCAGGACTACTGAATCAAAGTCCTTTGCTATTCTCACCATTCCACTTGTTGAGGCAACATAATCTGCAAGTTCAATCACTTCTAAGGGAGATTCTGGGTGGACGATAATTACAGCCTCTGGATGTTCCCTTCTTGCTCTCTCCACATCCTCTTTTTTAAACTGATGATGAACATAGCAGTATCCATCCCAGGGAATAATATCCCTTTTTGTCTCCCTCTTTACATAGAGGGCAAGGTTCTTATCAGGGACGAAGAGAATCCTTTTTAAAGGGTCTATAGCCTCCACTATCTTAACAGCGTTAGCAGATGTGCAGCATATATCAGATTCTGCTTTTACCTCTGCGGTGGTATTTACATAACTCACCACAACCACATCCCCCAATTCCCTCCTCTTCTTTCTTATCTCTTCTGGGGTAGCCATATCTGCCATTGGACACCCTGCTGTTATATCAGGCATTATCACCTTCTTTTCAGGGTTTAATATCTTTGCTGTCTCAGCCATAAAATGGACACCACAGAATACAATAATAGAAGAATCTGTCTCTTGAGCCCTCCTTGCCAGTTCCAAGGAGTCTCCGATAAAATCCCCCACTTCATATATCTCAGGTCTCTGATAGTTGTGAACAAGAATGACCGCATCTTTCTCCTTCTTCAATCTCAATATATTTTCAATCATCTCATAATCTCCATCAGCCTCAATCCATCTTCCCACATATGGATATTATTGAACATAATATAACCCTCCTTTTTCAATACCTTCCTTTTAAGTTCTAAGAGTTCCTTTTCAGAATATTTCTTTCTATAACCCTTCCCTCCATGGAGTCTGAAATAGAAATATTTCCCATAGAGGGGTTCTCTTAAGAAGGGGTCGACACAATCTCCTATATCACAATCCTTAAGTATCTTAAGGAGTTCATCCTCCTTCCATTTCCCTCTCGACTCCCAGAATAGGGATATATCCTTCCTATCTATCTTCTGGAAGAATTGATAGAGATTTTTAATATTCTTGGGGTGAGGAAGGAAAGAGGCAGGGGTCTGGAATAGGACTACCTTAGACTTTAGAACCTCTGCCTGCTCAAGGATTCTCTTCCATACATCAAAGACCTCTTTGGTAGGCTGGAAATATCCATACCTCTCAGGGTTTTTGAGTTCTCCTTTAAATCTCCGATAGGTGGGAGATGATGAGGGATGAGTTATGAGCTGTGATGCCTTTATAGTGAACTCAAAACCCTGAGGTGCCTCTCTGCGCCATCTCTCTAAGAGGTTGAGCCTGGGGAGTTCATAAAAGGTCTTCTGGAGTTCCACAACTTTAAAGAACTTATAATAGGAATCCTTAGCCCTGGGGAATCCACAGCACCCTATCTTTATTTTGGCTGCCATACTCTATTCTCGTCTAAGATATGAATAACCTCAAATCCTTCTTTTGTAAGCTCTTCTGCTATAAATTTTCTATGGCAGCGCAGGGGGAATCTCTCTGCACAGAGTATACAGATAGCTCTGCTTCTTGCTGCCTTTTTAACAATCTCCAGCCCTCTTTTAAACTCCTGAGTCTTCATATGCTCCTTATATCCCTTCCTCCTATAACCCCCAAGCTCATTACCCAGGTAGACATACTCAACCCCTTCAGACTCACAGAGTTTCTGGAGGTTCTCCCTTTTGAAGTGTAGAAATTTAGAGGTAGGGAACCTACGGACATCAAAGATGACCTTGAGCTGATATTTACTTAAAATTTTCGTGAACTGATAGGGTTCTCTATTGCTCGTGCCCAGGGTATATATACGCATAAAAAATAATAACCCTCTTTCTTTATCTGTCAATATATTAATCTCAGAACCCTTGTATTCTATTTAAGTTTGCTTATATAGGCAGACAATTTTGACTTTAGCCTGGCAGCCTTATTTGGATGGATAACCCTATCCTGAGCCACTTTATCAATTACAGACTGAGCTATCTTATAGTATTTAAGAGCTTCCTCCTTACTCTTTGCTTCTCTCACCTTTTTCACCGCTCTCTTCACCCTTGTCCTCTTCATCTTATTCCTTAACCTGCGGCGTTCTGCCTGCCTTATCCTTTTCAAAACTGAAAGTGACCTCTTTGCCATCTATACTCTCCTTTTTAACTATCTATCATAGTAAGAACTATCGATATGTCAAGTCATCTCTTCCCTCGTGACGAGGCAACCCTGAAACCGATACGTCTGGAAGTCACAAAGGGTCTTCTCCAGGCTCTATGGACACACCTGAGATATAGAGGCTCATTAGCCCAGGAGCCGCCCCTTATTACCTTCTCCTCTCCGGTAGCAGGTCCCCTGGGGTTTCTCTTAGGGGAACGAGAGTAGTAATCCCCATCATACCAGTCATTGCACCATTCATATACATTACCTGCCATATCATAACAGCCCCAAGGTGATGGATAATCCTTGAAATAACCAACTGGTGATGTCTCTGTGAAACCATCCTCTGCTTCCTCATCATAGTTACACCTGTAGACCCCTCCCTCATCAGGCTCCTCATCTCCCCAAGGGTATCTTCTCTGAGTATTCCCTTTTGCTGCCTTCTCCCATTCTGCCTCTGTGGGTAATCTCAATCCTGCCCATCTACAATAAGCCTTTGCGCCATACCAGGATACAAAGACTACGGGATGGTCTTCATATCCAGGGACTACATAGAATTTTCTTCCATCCCATTTTATCCTATCCTTCCATCTATCTCCCCCTAAGAGTTCATAGAGCCTCTTCCCATGATAGTATACCTTATCTCCATACTCTACAATAGATACTCCTGACTTTATAGAGTTCAGAAATTTACAGAATTGCTCATTTGTCACCTCATATTTACCAATCCAGTAGTCATCCAGATAGACCTTATGAGGGGGTCCCTCATTGGGATAACCAGGGGGTTCTCCCATTATAAACTCACCTGCTGGAATATGGACGAGGACACTACCATCCTTTTCATTTACATACTCTTCATAAGCATAGAGAGATAAAAGACCCATACCGAAAATCATCATAAGAGCCTTCATCTCACCTCCTTAAGGGAGTATATCCTTTCCGTAATGAGTGTCAAGGGCGCACTTCCCCTCTTGACAAAGGGGGTTTTATTCCTTAATCTTTTATAGGAGGAATCAATGGGGCGAAAGGAAGTCTGGATAGGAATAGGGGTAATAGCTGCCCTTATTTTTGGTTGCAGGAAGTCTTCAGAATCCCTGATCACCTTTGTCTCTAATAGGGATGGGAATGAGGAGATATATATAATGGATTCTAAAGGGAAAAACCTCAAAAGGCTTACCGATAACCCTGCCAGAGATAGGATGCCCAGGTTCTCTAAGGGGGGTAAGTGGATTCTCTTTGTATCGGATAGATTAGGGAACGATGAGGTCTATCTTATGAATTATGATGGAACAGGTCTACAGATCTTGACCCATAACTATATCCCTGATTTGATGCCCTGTTTTGCACCGAATTCAATGTGGATAGTCTTCCAGGAGAAGAGGTTCGGATGTTTTGAAATATGTAGAAATGAAGTTACAGGGGGAATACCCAAGGTTTTAACCTCTGATAGTGCTCAGGATATAGCTCCGGTCATATCTCCTGATGGTAAGAAGATTGCCTTCGTCTCTAATAGGGATGGGAACTGGGAAATCTATATAATGGATGTGAGTGGTAGTAATCAACGAAGACTCACCTATAATGATGGAGATGATATAATGCCTTCCTTTTCACCTGATAGTAAGAAGATTGTCTTCGTCTCTGAAATAGAGGGACAGAGAGAGATAGCTTTAATCAATATTGATGGCACAGGTCTAACCAGACTCACCTATAATAATGCTGATGATAAACTCCCCAGGTTCTCCCCTGATGGAAAGAAGATAGTCTTTGTCTCTAACAGAGATGGTGATGATGAGATATATATCATGGAGCCTGATGGTTCAGGGCAGAAAGCCCTTACCCATAATAATGCAAAAGATACTTCACCTATGTTCTCTAAGGATGGGAAACTCATCTGCTTTGTCTCTGATAGGGATAACAACAGAGAGATATATGTGATGAGACCTGATGGTTCAAAACAGAAGAATCTCACCAATAACCCTGCTGACGATTACAGCCCCTTCTTTAGTGGCGTGGTAGGTCAGGGAACTGAAGAGGTTGAGGTTTATATAAAGACCCAAAAATAGACCTTAACCTTAAGTAGCTCCTAAATGGAGCAGATTTCAACAAATAGGATAAGTCCAGCACGGAGAATTTTATTCTTATCCGGACTCGGAGTTGCTATAGGTTGGGCAGTATTATGCCTCCTGAAATATGGCAGTGTAATAAGTTGCTATGATGGTGTCTCTCACCTATATATCCCCAAGACAGTGATTGAGAATGGTTCCTATTCAGGATTATACAACTTAGGGACTGTCTGGCTCTTTGGCTTCCATCTCCTTGTCCTCCCCTTCACAGCCATAAAATACCTCTATACCACAGGTCTTGCAGGGACCATAGTCAATACTCTTGCCTTCTCCCTCTCTGCTATTCTCATCTATTCGATTCTGCCCAATAAATTTGGTTTCTTAGCAAGTTGCCTCTTCATATTCAATCCCTATTCTCTAATTTATGCCACAACACCGATGTCTGAGATGACTGCGATATTTTTTATTCTTTTAAGCCTTTACCTCTTAAAGAGATGGATAGAGACGAGGAGGCTTAAGTTATGGATATTACTCTCACTCTCTCTATCCTTAGGTTCTCTTGTGAGGTATGAAGTCTGGGTAGTAACCGTAGGGGCTATCCTCTTCTCTTTGATTTATGGAATAAGAAAGAGGTTATATGGACTTATTATTTATACCCCTCTCCCCTTAGCTGGAATCCTCGTATGGCTTCTTTATAACCTTCTATTCTTTCATGACCCCTTCATATTCCTCACCCATCCCTGTGCAAGGATTCCTCTCAATACCCCTTATGCAGGCTCCTGGACCGGGGCTCTGCACCACTCTCTTCTTATGACCTATTGGATTGGAGGGGGTCTATTAATACCCGGGGTTATAGGTCTTATAGTATTAATTATAAGAAGGGACCCTCTTGCTCTACTGGTAATCCTCCTCTTACTCCCTTCCCTTATCCATATCCCCTTGGGTGTTACTCGCCACTCCCTTGGGTATTCAAGATTTTTCCTTTATACCCTTCCTGCCCTATCCCTTGCAGGCTTCGGCTGGGTTTCTCATATCAAAAGATTTCAAAGATGGTTAGCCCTTTTGATCCTGGCAAGCCCTCTCTTAACCCTCCCCTCTTTTATAAAACTTGTAAAGACTGGAGGGAACTCCTTTGTAGATTACAGAGCCTGCCAAGATATATACTATCCAACTATGGCTGAGGCTCTCTCTCTAAATCGGGAGATTATGGAAAGAGTAGGGGAGGGTAAGACCCTCTTTGCCTTCCGTCAGTTCTATCAACTCCTCTCCCTATCTACTGGCTCTCCACCCTCTCAATTCTACGATGCCTTTGATACAAGAGAAGGAGATTATAGGATAATAGAGAAACCCTGGCTCTATGCTAAGGTAGTAATAGTAGACTCTCTAAGAGAGGTTGATAGATACTGGATGGAGTTTACTCAGGGAAAGTATTTCAACTACCTATTCTTTAAAGACCCAGACTGGAGGAGGAAGTTTTTGAGTTTCTATAAAGAGGGGTTCAGGGTAAAAAACTCTATAGTATTCTTTAAGAGATGAACGCCTATGAAATCATAAAAAGGAAAAGGGATGGAGGGTCTTTAACCAGAGAGGAGATTGACTATCTTATCTCAAGTTATACAAGAGGAGATATACCCGACTACCAGTTCTCGGTCTTCCTTATGGCTGTATATTTTAAAGGTATGTCCTTAAAGGAGACTATATGGCTTACTCAGGCAATCATAGAGTCTGGTAGGATTTTAGACCTCTCCCATATCCCTTATCCAAAGCTCGATAAACATTCAACAGGAGGGGTGGGTGATAAGGTCTCCTTAGTCCTTGCCCCGCTTATAGCCTGTTTCAATATTGTGGTCCCTATGATATCAGGAAGGGCTTTAGGTCATACAGGCGGGACTCTTAATAAACTGGAAGCTATCCCTGGCTTTCGGACAAACCTCTCCATAGAGGAGATGGTAAGAAATATAGAGAGGATAGGGGTATTCATCACAGGGCAGACCCAGGAGATTGTCCCTGCTGATAGAAAGATATATGCCCTCAGAGATGCCACTGCTACCGTAGACTCTATACCCCTGATAGCCTCCAGTATAATGGGTAAGAAATTGGCAGAGGGGATTGATGGGCTTGTATTGGATGTAAAGACAGGGAATGGTGCCTTCATATCCGAAATATCAGAGGCTAAGAGACTGGCAAGGGTTATGATAGATATAGGGAGAGGGATGGGTAAGAGGGTAAGCGCAGTTATAACCAGTATGGACCAGCCCTTAGGGAGGGCTGTGGGCAATGGCTTAGAGGTAGAAGAGGCAATAGAGGCATTGAAAGGTGAAGGACCTGAAGACCTTATGGACTTGGTCTACACCTTAGCCCAGGAGATGCTTCTGCTTGCAGGGATGAGAGTAGAGAGAGAAGAGATAGAGAAGATGTTAAGAAGTGGAGAGCCCTTGAATAGATTTAGAGACCTCATAAGACTTCAGGGAGGGAACCAGAGGGTCATAGATGACCCTTCTATCCTGCCAAGGGCAAAATATATCATAGAGGCAAAGGCTTTGGAAGAGGGATGGGTATCCTGGATGGATACCTATAGAATCGGGATTCTACTAAAAGGGATAGGAAGAGACCCCTCTACAGGTTTTATATTTTTAAAAAAGCTGGGTGATTATGTAGAAAGAGGAGAACCGATGGCAAGGATATTTATTCAGGATAGAGACCTGGGAGATAAAATTTCTAAGGAGTTGAGAGGATGCTATAAGCTGAATAAAATCAAACCAGAGCCATCCCGTCTAATCCTGACAAAACTCGAATGACTTTCGGCATAAGAAACAAGGGATTGACAGGATGGAGTTTTTTCACTATAATTTTAGGTATGAAGACCCTATTTATCGGGTTAAAGAGAATAGAAGGACGGATTAGGACTTTTGGATTATTGGGTCTATTAGGTCTAATAAGCCTTTGGGGAGCAGAAGGGAATAGGGGAAACCCCTTAATTCTTAAAGAGGAGGACGGTATTCTGATTTGCCTCTCTTCCTTAGAAGAGAGCATTAAGGAAGGGGATGTAAATGCTTTCCTCCTTCATTTTTCTCACTCCTACTTAGATAAGAAGAAGCGGAATTTTAATAAGCTGGGGGAGGAGTTTCAGGATTTCTTCTTTAGAGCCTCCCAGATTCCAAAAGGAGAAAGGTTTATCCTCTATAATCCTAAGGTCTATATCCAGAATAGGATTGCCTCTGTCTCCTTTAAATGTGTGATACCCGCTCCAGATTCTACTAAGAATAAGCTTCTATTCTGGGTCAGGGAATGTGCCATTCACCTCAGAAAAGAGAATGGAAAGTGGAAAATTATTGAAGCTGACCAGCTCTTCTCCATACTTAAAAATCCAGCTCTATCCAGAGATAGAAAGAGCCCTGTTAGAGAACTGAAGAGGAAGGATAGC
>CAZWJY010000022.1:0-788 GCA_964634335.1 uncultured bacterium | reverse complement strand
GTAATAATAATCAAAAAGCAGAGGATAAGAAAAATACTGTAGAGATTGTTAGTTTCTCTCCAAGTTATTACGACTGCAATAAATCTCCTCTGGATACCCTAAAGGTAAATATAAAATGCACAATTGCGGAAGGGAAACAGGGGTATTATACTGTGGGGTTTGAGGTTATTGGTAAGGGAGGGTATGGAGCTGTCAGTATAAATAAAGATTCTACAATAGATAATATGCCTGCGGGAGAGACTACTGTGACCTTAAAATGGGTAGGGACTGTAAATACTACAACAGATAAAGCATATATAAGGGCTACCTTAAAATGGGCAGGACACTCTGAAGAAGATGTCCAATCTGAAGAAGCTGGACCTTTGAGGATATTGGGGTTGGGAGATGCAGTAGTATTGGAGCGATGGTGCGGAGATAAGAGGTATGGGAATGCTTATGATATAGAGTCTAATTATGGTCCAGAGGTTCTTGATTACCCCATTGCCTATCCTATTTATGTAAGGACGAGGAGCAAAAATCACCCAGAAATTGGGATAAATAATATAGAGATTACATTTGAAGCCCCTGATGGTGGGAGTGTAGATCCTGCAACAGCCACTACTTCCCCTCACGGATTTAAATGGGATGGAGATATTACCCATGATGGTCTGGCTAAGACAGTATTCACCTTTCCTGCAGACCCAAGGGGTAACTGGGACTTCACAGTCACTGCTAAAATTTCTGATAACGAGGAAAAGGAGGCTGTTTTTCATCTCTACTGTGTAGAGGATATGGAGACCGTTCAAGAC
>CAZWJY010000021.1:0-15694 GCA_964634335.1 uncultured bacterium | reverse complement strand
GAGATAGAAAAGAACTAAGGCATAAGCTCTATCTCCTCAAAGAAGTAGGCTTTAGAGGACCATTCCATTTAAGTGTGGATGCCTTTCATAAAGCCAGCCCTATCAAGTGGACATACTTTATAAAAGAAACGACAGAAATATTCCAGAGAGCAGATATTATTCAGATTGATTCAAGAATACTTCCGAATTATCCAGCAAAACCTTTCCTAAAAAGAATTGCAAGTTTGTTAGGGGGTTCGTTACATCAAATCGATGAGAGTAAAGGAGAGATAAGGAGCTCGGCAGGTAAAATATCCTATTATATAGAAGAAGTTTGTTTAGTAGGAAAGGCATCTGCTTTAGGAAAGCCTATATATGACCACTGGTTTGGTGAAAACGCTTGCAGAGAAATGGTGAGTACAATGACAATTGAGCCTGATGGAGGAGTAAGGCATTGCACAGGTTATGTGGCTAATAGGTATAAGGAACTCATCATAGGGAATATAAGAAAAGACTCTTTAAAAGATATCAAGGAAAAAGCCTTAAATCATTCCTTTGTGGGAAGTCTCATAAGAAGTTGCGGTCCTTTAAGGATCAAGAGAGATTTAGAACAAGTAGAGCCAACTCTTTTTAAAGAACCTATCTCCAATCCGTGTTACTTCTGTGACTATATTTTAAGAGATAGAAAATGTCGTAGGATACTTCATCAATTAGGTTATCTGTAACTCTTAGGATGGAGAAGGGAGTATATGAGGGAATATATAAGAAGGCGTAAACCCCATTTAGCTAAAAACTTGACATTTAAGGAGACTCGGACTATTTTTGAGTAAAAGGAGGTAAAGATGGAAGAGAAAAAGGGAAATCCCTTCTTTATGAGAGGTGGGCTCCTTTTAATATCTCTGCTGACTTTTGCTCAAGCTAAGCTACCATTGATGGTCGATTTTAAGATGGACCACTGCTTCTTAGATACTAAAGAGCTAAATAGTGAATTACAGAAATACGGAATAGCACAGCTCCCAACCCAGAATGAATATCTAAATGTGGGAGTGATGTTTGTAATGAACCACCTGTTCTTAAGTTGGGAGACATCAGGAGGTATGCCTACAGAGAGGATAGAGAATAAGAAGAAAGGAATAGGGATGAGCTACACTTCCTTCTCTATGAAACTTGGCTATCTCTTCCCCCTCAACCATAGACTGGTTCTGGCTCCCCTTATTGGGTTTGGTTCATTTGAGTATGAGTTCAATCTATTTGCCTCTTCTCCAGTAGATTTTGATTCACTCCTTGCAGGCTCTTATACCAGTCAGAACTATACCCTCTCAGCAAAAGGGGTTGGAGTGATGATGGGAGGGAAAGTGTTTATATCTCTATTCCATAGAAATAAAGTCACAGTGGGTATAGAGGTAGAAGGGGGTTATCCCTTCTGGACTGAGGATAGTGAATGGAAATTAATAGAAGGAACACCAATCCAGGGAACCCCCAGATTCAACTCTGCCCCTCCTTATCTCTCCTTAGGACTCTTCCTGAAGTGACTACCCTCTTTAAGTGAAGCCGATACTTATAAGGATATGTTATTAAAAGGTTATGTGGAGTCTACACTTTTGGTATTAGACAACCTAATGGCATAAGAGGTGGATACTATATCCTCGAACAGCAAGGGGAAGCTTGACTTATCTCTTATGAAAGATATAATAAGAAGATGATTAAAAGATTATCTGTTTATGGATATAAATCCTTGAAAAGGGTTAAGGAGTTATCCTTAGAGAAGGTCTCAATAATAATGGGTCCTAATGCTTCAGGTAAGAGTAATCTATTCGATTTATTAAAATTACTAAGTCTATCAAGCAATAGACCCCTTAATGATGTTTTCAAAGAGCACAGAGGCTACCCCCTCGAGGCTTTCTTTTATGGAGAAGAAGGCTTTGAAGGGCTCCTCAAAAAAAAGGAGGTAGAGTTCAAGGTAGAGATTGATATTGCTCTCACTCCCGAAGTGGTAAAATCTGTAGAAGAAGAGATTTCTAAACTCAGAAAGGGGCTCTCTCCCAAGATAGAGAGAAAGAAGGTAGTAGAGACTAACCTCCGTTATTGTCTTACTGTTCAAGCAATCCCCGAAACTGGAGTAATTAGAGTAATGGATGAATCTCTCCTTGCTCTAAGAAAAGGAAAAGATGGAAAAATCAGGAAATCACGCAAACCCTTCTTGAGTAAGGAAGGAGATAGACTTCTCCTCAGAGCCGAAGGAGTAAAGGGGAGACCCAGAGAATATGATATTGGTTGTAATTATACAATTGTCTCTGTTCCTTTATATTCTCCCCATTATTCTCACATAACAGCTTTTAAAGAAGAGATCTCTAAGTGGAGATTCTATTATCTTGAACCCACATCAATGAGGAAAGAATCACCCATAAAAGAGGTTACTATTCTTCCCTCTTCTGGTGAGGATATTGCTGCCTTTTTTTATACAATGAAGCAACAGAAACCAGCCCAATTTGAAAATCTTATCAAAACCCTAAAAAATCTTGTCCCCTCTATACAGAAATTGGATATAGAGAGAGTTCCCAAAAAGGGAACCCTTGACCTTGTCCTATATGAAAATGGTGTGAAGTTCTCTTCCCGTGTCATCTCAGAAGGGACTCTAAGAATCCTCGGTCTTCTTGCTGCTTTAAATCCCCTATCACCTGTTACCCTCGTGGGTTATGAGGAGCCAGAAAATGGTGTTCATCCAAGACGCCTGCAGTTAATAGCCGAAATACTTAAGAACACTGCCCTCCAGAATGGCATCCAGATACTTATAAATACCCATTCTCCTGTCTTTCCAGAATATTTTGAAAACGAATCTTTATTTATCTGCGAAAAGAGAGGATTTGAGACTGTCTTTAGACCTTTTCTTCCCTCAGGAGAGCTCTTTAGGAAAAAAGAAATAGAAGAAGCTCTTGAGGAACCACCGCCTCTTAGCGAAAGGATTATGCGAGGGGATTTTGGCGGATAAGAAAATTAGGATATTCTTCTTTTTAGAGGATATCGCTCATGAAAATTTTCTAACCTCTATTGTGAAAAGGATAAGCAGAGAAGAAAGGGTTCAAACAGAGCTTACGGTGAGGAATGCTACCGGAGGGAAAGGCAGGGCAATAAGTGCCCTTCGCAAATTTCTCAAATCAGAGGAAGCAAGAAAATGTGACCTCTTAATCGTATGCATTGATGCAGATTGTTCTACTTATAGTAAAAAGAGAAGAGAGTTAGAAGAAATGGTTGAGAAAAGAATATTTAAAGAGAAACTGGTTTGTGCTATCCCAGAACCCCATATTGAACGCTGGTATCTCTCAGATATCCAAGCTCTTGGGAAGGCAATTGGAGGGTCAGTCTCTTTGCCTTCCCTGGGTAAAAAATGCAGACGAGATTACTATAAAAGACTCCTCTTTCAACTTATCGGTAACTCCATAAAGGTCAAGCCAAACCTTGGAGGCGCTGAGTATGGAGAGGATATAGCCCGATATATGGACTTCTTCCATGCAGGGAATAAGGATTCTTCCTTTAAACATTTTATTGATGATTTAAGAAGCAAGCTACGGAAGGGAAAATAATCTTTAGAATGGACATCGGTGAGACCTACGCTTTTCACTGCATACCTTTGTTATCTCATTTTAGCTAAAAAATAAACCTTGACATTTAAGGAGACTCGGACTATTTTTGAGCAAAAGGAGGTAAAGATGGCAAATACAGGGATAGAAATAGAAGAGTGTAAGATAGATAAAAAGATATCTCTATGTCACTTTGAGGTGATGATTTCTGTATTCTTGACTTTATCCTTGAGTTTTATAGTTTGTGGAAGTAAAAAGGAACCGTTGCCAACTAAGGAACAAATTCTTGAAGCGCTAATTTATCCTGGAGGAAGAGAGGAGAATATCTCTGAGAGTTATGCAGGTGGGATACATCGCACTATTATAACTTTATCCACTTCTGATACGATAACTAAGGTTATAAAGTATTATAAAAGCAGATTACCTTCTTATGGATGGGTATTTATAGGGTGTGTAGGAACTGGCAGAGAGTTTCTCCCTAAGGGGAAAATGGAGGAGTTAAATTATGTATTTACAAAAAATGATAAGATACTATCCATCCGAATGAGATATGATAAACTTAAAAAGGAAACTTTAATAGACATATTACTTAGGTGATAGATATTATTTTCTAATTAAAATTCAGTCATCTGAAAGTATCTGGTCAAGACAGAATTGAAGGGTCACTCACCCTTGACCCTATCCCCATCTTTAAGTGAAGCTAAGACCTTATAGGGTCCTGTTATTATGGTCTCCCCTGGTTTTAAACCCTTAATCACCTCAATCTCTGTCTCAGATGACTTTCCTGTCTTTATGGGTCTGAGCCTCGCTATCCCATTCTTGACTACAAATACGCTCTCCATCTTCTTCCCTTTAATCTCCCTCTTCCCCATAGCCTGAATAGGGATGACAAGGACAGAGTCCTTCCTTGCAGTGATGATATCTGCAGAAACCGACATCCCTGGTCTTAATAAAGGGGAAGTCCCAAGGATATCTATCCTCACCTCAAAGTTCGTCTCCCTTTCTGAAGATATAGAAGAAGACTGGATAGGCATATATCCCACCCTCTCTACTTTCCCTTTTATTATAGTATCAGGAAAGGCATCTATCCTTATTTCTGCCTCTTCACCAGGGTGAATATCTGCAATCTCTGTCTCATCCACCTCTACAATGGCAAGCATCTTTGAGAGGTCTGCAATGGTCATCATAATGGTTCCAGGATTATTCATAGTTCCAATAATTACAGTCTCTCCTTCCTCTATATTAAGCTTTACAACCCTTCCTGAAATGGGTGCCCTTATCTCTGTCTTCTCAAGGTTATCCATCGCCTCTTCGTATTGAGCCTTTGCTATCTCAAGTTCTGTCAGGGCATCCTCATAGGTCTTCTGGGATACAAGGCTATCCTTAAAGAGTGCCTGGGTCCTTTTAAAATTTTTTTGTGCCTGGAGGAATCTCGCCTTTGCGAGATTAAGGTCTGCTCTGTATCTTGTCTGGTCTAATAAGCATAAGAGTTGCCCCTTCTCTACCCATTCTCCTTCCTTCACATAGAGCCTCTCCACCTTTCCCATTACCTCAGCAGATATATTCACCTGGGATTGAGCCCTGAGTTCACCTGTAGCAGATACCTTGGATACTATGGAGCCTATCCTCACCTTTGTCATCCTCACCTTTACTCCTCCTTCTGGAGAGGAGAGGTTTAAGACTATAATCAGAACCAGAATCACCCCTATCCCTATTCCCAATAAAATCTTCTTATACCTTTTCATCCTTTACCTCCCAATAAGATACTCTATTCTTGCCTTCTCTATATAGGTGTCTGCGAGTGCAGAGAGGAGGTCCTGTCTTGCCTTATAGAGTTTTGCCTCGGTATCCAGAAGTTCAAGGCTTGTGAGTTCACCAAGGGAGAATTTCTGAAGGGAGAGCTTATAGAGTTCCTTACTCAGCTCTAAGTTCTTTTTGGCAAGCCTATATTTCTCCTGTGCCTTCTCATAGCTCAAGAATCCATCCAGAAGCTCCTTTCTCAAAGAGAACTCCTCCTTCTTCTCCTCTGCCCTTACCCTTTCCAGTCTTGTCTTTGATTCAGCCATATCTAAGAGAATAGAAGGAAGATTTAGGAGAGGGAGGTTGAGACCTATACCCTGAGAGCTTGTCCATCCATCAAGACCCTTAGGAAACTCTGCACCCATATAGTTCTTACTCCAGAACCCTGAAAGTGTGGGAAGGAGCCGGGTATAAGTATTAAATAATCCCCAGGATGCACTCTTTTCTGAATTCCTCTTAGAGATGAGTCTTGGATTTTGTCTCTCAGCAAGAGTGAAAAGCGAATCGAGTTCTACCTCAAGTTCTGCAGGCTCTTCCAGTCTTAGGGTAGGTCTTATTACCACATCCCTCTCAATTCCCAGAATCCCCTTAAGTGCCTGATTTGCCACCTTTAAAGACTTTTCAGCAGATAGGAGGTCCATCCTTGCCTGATTCAGATATACCTCTGAGCGGAGGAGGTCTATTTTTGTTGCCTCTCCAACTGCATACCTCTTTTTAATAAAATCCCTGTTCTTCTCAGCCTGAGAAAGGGCAGACTTTGCCACATCTATAAGACCATAGGACTTAATAAGATTATAATAACCCTCCTTTACCCCAAATAGGAGAAGGTTCTCCTCCTCTTTAGAAAGGGCTTTGTAGAATCTCCTATCATATAGGGACTGGAGGAACCCTCCATAAAGAGGGAGATTCAATAGGGGTTGGTCTATTCTGAGACTAAGGGTCCAGGTCTTTTCAGAATAGGTTCCGGATAGAGAGGGTGTAGGGAGTAGGGAGGATATACCCTGCCCAAGCCTTATATCCCCTTCCCTTCTATCAAGCTGGGAGATATTATAGTCAGGACTTCTCCTGGCAATATCCAGAGCCTGTTCAAGGGAGATATTTAGAGTATCTGTATTAAAGATAAGAAGAATTAAAATAAGAATCATCTTATCCCTGGTCTAAATCTACCAAAGAAAAGGGATGTCAAAAGGAGATAGAGGAGCCATATCCCGAAGAC
Source organism: uncultured bacterium (assembly GCA_964634335.1). Lineage (GTDB taxonomy): Bacteria > Hydrothermota > Tepidihabitantia > CAYHGV01 > CAZWJY01 > CAZWJY01. The sequence continues at coordinate 9,121 of CAZWJY010000021.1, read as the reverse complement.
CAGATAGTAGGTCTTCTTCCCTTTCACATCTGTGATAATCTCCAATCCTAAGGCGATTAAGATAAGCTCCCAGATGGTAAATATATCAAGCCTTGATAAGAATCTTGCACCAAAGCTATGGTGAGGAATTTTCGGGAAGAAGAGGATAAGGCTTGTGTGGACAAAGGGGGTTTTCTTAATGAAGATTAAAAGGGTCCTTAAAATAATTCCAGGGATTCTTACCATAGCTGAATAGGAGACAACAGAGAAGGTCTTAAGGAAATTTCCCTTTCCACCTACTAAAGGGAGGCATAGATTATAGATAAAGGCTACGATGACCATCCAGATAGGGGTAGCGATAAGGACAGATATAGAGCCTGTAATTACAGGGAGTGGACCTTTTATAAACCTCTGCGCTCTCTCAAGCTGCTCAGGGGGGAGATTTCTTGCCTTGAGTGCAGCAAGTCTCATATCCAATCCTATCCTGCTGGAGAGGATGAGGATGGTGGCTATAAGGGTGACCACCACAACGATTACAAGGGGCAGGACCCATTTCGGTCTCTCCTTAAGGCTTGAGAAGACCTTAGAAGGAGAAGTAAATATACTTAATATATCCATTCATCCTCCTTTCACTGTCATTGCGACCCATTTAAAATACTCTAAATTTTAAGGAGAGTCAAGATAAGAGAATTTATTGGACTATTCTTCTTGCTTTCTATAAATAGATATGGAGGTTATCCATTTCCTAACTGTTGTAAGATTCACAAGGGTTGCAACCAATAGAGCGTTTAGAATGAGTAATATATTGAATATTAAGGAAAACTTCCATCCGAAATAGAATATCATTAAAGGCAAAAGGAATGGCTTTACTGCACGGTTTGAGAGAAAGTTCGCAAGATGAAAATCAGATGTTCCTTTCTCTCTCAAGTCTTTGAGGAGCGGATACCAGGCATAGATGGGTCCTATTGAGATAATGCCAGCCAAGGTTGAAAGTATAACCCCTTTAATCCCAACCTTCTGACCGAGGAATTTTGAGATATGCACCGGTTTTACAAAGAGTTTGAGAAGCCACATAAGAATAAATGCAATAGAGAGAGGAGGGAGGAGATGAATAAATACACCTCCACTCCTTTTAAGAGCAGTAAGAGCCAAATCCGGTGTAATTATAATAAGGATTATATAGAGGATTACTACTCCAAGAAGAAATCCCCACCTTCTCAGAACTCTCTTCATCTCAAGCACCTCAAGAGCAGGACTGTTAAGAGTGCAATGGGTATAGAGAGGATAAAGGATATAGAATTTCTCAAAATAGCAAATCTCTTTCCTAAGACAGTTATCTCTAAAGGGAGTTGTATCAGTCCTACTGTCACCCAGGTCATAAGAAATGCAGTTACTGCAAAGAGACTCACACCCATCTTGAGTAGGACACCACCAATTATATAACTATTCACAGGATGACCTGCAGAGATACTTCCAAGAGAGGCACCCAAGAAGGTATCCAGGAGAATTTTACCAGAGAATATAGAGAATAGTATATCTTTCGATATAAAAGTTTTAAATAATCCTAAAAGCATAATCACTCCAATCAAGATAGGGAGTATAGAAACAAATTGCCTTAAGGTCTTCTTCAAAGAAATAATAATGGCTTAGACCCCCTTAGCCATTTCTGTCCATTTCTTAGCCAGCTCATCCCTTCTTGGTTTATAAAGGGTCTCATAGAAATATCTCTGAGAGAGTAGAACCCCTTCATCATAAGACTTGCATATCTTCACTGCCTCTTTCCACGCCTTTTCAAAGGCTTTTCCAAATCTCCGCTCTATCTGCTGGGCAAATTTATCTGGGGTTTGGACCTCATCCCCTATGGTGAAGAGGGTCTGTCCATTGAGTTCTATACTGTAAGCCATCTCATCCCCCAGTCTTGTAACCCCAAAGGATTTTTGGACCTTAGCGAGTTTCTCCTTTGGAAGCCTGAGAGATGGGGGTCTTGGTGGACCTGCCTTTGGTTTAAAGAAACCCTTCTTTGCGGCAGCATAGAATATTGCCCTATTAAGACCCCAGCTCTTTGCCTGATTAAGGGGCATACCCAAAACATAGGCTCTGGCTGCCTGTAAGGTAGCCATTACTTGAAATCTACCTACTGCCATTTCTCACCTCCTATCCTTTTATTTTACGCCAATCCTGAGTAGCTATAGGTCCATCCCTTGCAAGCTTATAAGGAGAGTTGAGCCTCTTTATCACTATCCCTTCATAACCCCCTCTTATACTTTTTGAGAGTTCTCTTCTCAAATCCTTTAAGGGATGGTATTCCAGCATTTTAAAAGGAGGGGATAGGTTTAAAGTCTTTAATAGATACTTTCGCTCTTTTAATGGAAGACCCCCTACGAATTCTCCATCATAGAAGACTATATCAAAGAGATAGACAAGTGGTTCCTCCTTTGGTTTTGGAGAGAAGATAGAAGGGATAAATCTCCTCCCCCTTTTGGTGGTCAGTTCGCAATCCAGTAAGGTACCAGATGGAAGAGAAGTAGCCGATTTTACAATAGATGGCAGTTTATCTGTCCAATTAGGAGTTCTCTCCAATCTCCTTCCCCAGCACTCTATCCTTTTAGAGGAGTATCTAATCACTTGAAGCCTCCAGCCATCTACCTTGGGTTCCCAAATCCAATCCCCTCTGAGCCTCTCCCCAAAATAGGGGATAGGTTGCATCAACCATATAGGTCCCTTCAATCTATAAATCACCCATAAGGATAACCGATAATGGATAGGTGTCAATATTTGTTACCTTGACTTTTTAGAATTTGGGGTTAAAATTTTTCTATGGGTATTGCAGGGATGCGTAAACAGGTGAAGCTGGTGATGTTTATTATCATCATCGCCTTTGTAGGAGGTTTCCTCTTCTTCCAGTTGGGTGGGATAACTATGTCCCTCTTAAAAAGGGGGAGAAGAAACCCGAATGTGATAGGAAAGGTAGGCTCCCACCCTATAACCCTTCAGGAGTATGAGAAGTATATTCAGAGGGCTATGGCAAGGTTTGAGGAAGAGGGAAGGAGACCTACCCAAAGGGAGATGGAGAGGATTAGAGAATATGCCTGGCAACAGATTGTCAGTGATAAAGTCTTTGAAGATTATCTTAAAAGGGAAGGGATTGGAGTTACTGATGAGGAAGTCTTTGAGATTATGCGGTCAAACCCTCCGCCCCAACTAATGGAGAGAGAGGAACTTAAAACGGATGGGAAATTTGACCTCAGGAAATACCAACAGGTTCTTGCAGACCCCAGAAATAGAGTGTTCTTTGAAGCCTATAAACAGGATTTAAAGAGGATAGTCCCTAAGCAGAAACTCCACTGGGATATAGCCTCCTCTTATAGGCTTACCAGAGGTGAAATAAATGAAATATTGAACAGAGAAGGGACAAGTATAGAAGCGACCTATCTATTCTTTGGACCAGAGGTAATCAAAGAAATTCCCCAACCCACAGAAGCAGAACTTAAGTCCTATTATCAAACCCATAAGGATAAATACCAGAGACCAGAGGAGCGTAGGCTCAAATTTGTTCTCTTCCCTACCCTTCCATCTCCCTCTGATTCCTTACAGGCAAAAGAGACTATTGAAGAGGCTTATGAAGATATTAAAGATGGTGAGGATTTCTATGATGTAGGGCTTGACTACTCAGATAGTGGGATTGATACTGTTGGGGGGAACCTTGGAGAACTTGCAGAGGAGACAAGGAAGATTTTGGAAAACCTTAAGGTCTCTGAAGTGAGCCCACCTTTCCGGACTTCCTTTGGATGGGTAATTGCAAAGGTAATTCAAAGGAAGGGAGATAATATAAGGATAGCAAGGATTATGGTTCATCTACAACCATCAAGAGAGACCCTTGATAGCCTCCGTGCCCTGATAGAGGATTTCAGGAAGGAGGCAAAAAAGGTTCCCCTTAAAAGTTTATGTAAAAAGTTTGGTATAGACCCGCCAAGGGATATGCCACCCGTGACCCCTAAGGGGCTCTACTTCCCCTTTGTCCCTGATGAGAGTCCTATCATCACCTTTGCTCAGAAAGCAAAGCAAGGAGATATAAGCTACCCTATAAGAGGAAAATCAGGGTATTTCCTCTTCAAGCTCATAAAAGTAATCCCTGCCCATTTGGCTACTATGGAAGAGGTAAAAGGGGATGTGAAGAGGGACTGGATTAAAGAGAAGACCAAGGAGCTTATTGAAAATTATGCCAGAGCGGTATATGGAAGACTGAAACAAGGGATATCTTTGGAAAGGGTGGCTAAGGAGGACTCCAAAATTATAATAAAGAAGGAGAGATTCTCATCCTTCTATGATGCCTTGAGGAGAAAAGGTCCTGAGTTCGCTGGTGCCCTCTATGCCTTAAAGGAGAATAACACCTCTGGTGTAGTGATGACCGATAGGGGTGGATTTATTCTTCGCTGCGATAAGAGGGAGAAGAAGGAGATCCCTGACCCCAATATCCCTCTCAAGGCTGAAATGGATAAGATCGCTAAAGAGATCTCTAAGGAAATTTTTAAACCACCGAGGATTGAAGATTTTAGAGCCGAATTCTTCTATTGACCCTGCCCAATAGAATATCCCATGGGGTTGACAAATTTAATTAAATTGTTAAATTGAACCAATATGAAGGAAGAGTTTTTATTAAGAGAAGTTACCCTCTTTAGATTCCTGGATGAGGATGAGTTGGAGTTGATAAGGGAGAGACTTCGCAAGAAGAAGTTAGGAGCAGAAAAGGTAATATTCTCTGAGGGGGAGATAGGAAAGGAGATGTATCTGATAGGAGAGGGTGAAGTAGAGATAAGCCTGATAAGAGGGGATATGACAGTAGTCCTGACCAATCTCTATCCCTACTCCTTCTTTGGAGAGATGGCTCTCCTAACTGAAAAGGTAAGGTCAGCTACAGCAAGAACACTCATACCCACAACATTATATGTCTTTAAGAGGTCAGACTTCTTTGATATTTACAAGAATAGACCAGAGATAGCAGCAAAACTTCTTCTTGCCTTAGCCCAGAGCCTGTCAGATAGAATACTCAATACCAATGCTAACTTAGAGACCTATTTTCTCATAAATAAGGCGATTGTGGATAATGAGGAGTTTAGAAAGTTATATATCAGTGCTCATAAAGAGGCCCCATCGTCTAATGGTAAGGACATCACTCTTTCAAGGTGAAGGAACGGGTTCGAATCCCGTTGGGGCCATCTATAACTTTCAGAAAGGAGGAAGAATGAAGAACCTTCTCTTCTGGCTCTCAGCCTTAGGACTTGTAGTCCTCTGTGGCTGTCATATAATAAAGAATATTGCACCCAATACCCCTGAGAAACCTAAGGGACCCCAAAATGGACTCCCGGACAGTACCTATACCTTCTGGGCTACTACTACAGACCCTAATGGAGATAGTGTTATGTATTGCTTTGACTGGGGTGATGGAGGGGCTCTCTCTTGGAGTAATTTTGCCCCAAGTGGAGATTCAGTCTCTATGACCCATTCCTATACAGTTCCTGGAGTCTTCTATATAAAGGTCAGGGCAGTGGATAGTAAAGGAGACACATCTGCCTGGTCAGACTCTCTAAAGTTTACAGTGGCAAACCGTCCACCAAATGTCCCTGATAAACCAGAAGGTCCATCAACAGGATATGTTGACACCGTCTACTGGTTCTCTACTACAGCCTCAGACCCTGATGGAGATAGTGTGATGTATAAGTTTGACTGGGGAGATGGGAAGACAGACTCCACAGGATTTGTTGCAAGTGGAGTGAAAGATTCACTCTCCCACTCCTATAGTTCTGTTGCGACTTTTTATATAAAAGTCCAGGCAAAGGATGTTAATGGAGACACATCTGCCTGGTCAGATTCCCTAAAGTTTACAGTGGCAAACCGTCCACCAAATGTCCCTGATAAACCAGAAGGACCATCAACAGGATATGTTGACACCGTCTACTGGTTCTCTACTACAGCCTCAGACCCTGATGGAGATAGTGTGATGTATAAGTTTGACTGGGGAGATGGGAAGACAGACTCCACAGGATTTGTTGCAAGTGGAGTGAAAGATTCACTCTCCCACTCCTATAGTTCTGTTGCGACTTTTTATATAAAAGTCCAGGCAAAGGATGTTAATGGAGACACATCTGCCTGGTCAGACTCCCTAAGGATAGATATATCAACAAGTAGGTTTGGATTGCGAAAGGAGGAAAAATGAGAAGACTGAGCCTCCTTCTTTTAATAATAGCCGTCCCCTTATCAGCCAGGAATACCTTCTGGGGCAGTAGGGGGACCTTTAAGGTATACTCTGCAAGGTGTGAAGATGCAGGGATGCTTACAATAAACCTATTCCATCTTGAGGGCTATTCTGAGACTATGGAGAATGCTGCGGGGGCAGTGGTGTGGGAGAGGATGGCAGGATGGATTACCTCCTCCCTATCTTTTGCTCCTGCTGATATCTTTGAGTTCTCCTTCTCCGGAAGCTTCTTAGGGTTCTATAATACCTCAGGTCTTGCCTCTGCATATGGGATAAGTGATAACTATGTTGGTGGCAATCTCAAGCTTGGCTATCCTTTTTACTTTAATGAAGAGAAGACAAACTGGCTTGGTATTGGAGTATTAGGAAACTTCTACTATCATGCCCCTTTCAGTTATGTAAGCACAGGGACTCTCCCTACTCCTGAAGGCTATGAGGGTGGAGGTTTAGGACTCTTCAGCTTAGGAATGGGTCCTCTGGGGGTTCATCTTAATGGCGGATACACCTACTTCTCTCAAGGAGGTGGGCAGCCTATAGTCCTTGGGACAGGGATAGAGTTTAATCCTATACCATATCTTGGTATCCTGGTAGAACTACATAACCTCAACTCTATGGAGAGTTTTGGTATAGACTATACCTGGACCACCTTAGGATTAAGAGTGGGAACAGGGAAGGAAGGGATAACCTTTGATATAGGCGGCGAGATAGGGATTGGTGATTCTATCCCTCAATGGAACTCTTTAATCGCAGGAATCCAACTCGCCTTTGATGTCATAAAACCTGCCCCTGGAGTGGCTGTGCTTGAAGGTAAGGTGGTTGATGCAGAGACCCAATCCCCCCTCTTGGCTACCATTACCTTCCCTGGTACTGACCTCGCTCCTATCCATACAGACCCCTCAACAGGGGAATACATAGATACCCTTGCCCCAGGTAGTTACACCATCCATGTAGAGGCTCCCGGCTATCGCTGGCAGGAGAAAGGGATAGCACTGAGTGCAGGGATTGAAGGGATCCTCAATTTCGAGCTACGCAAGAAGGTAACAGAAGTCTTCCTTGTGGGAAAAGTATTAGACCAGCAGACAAAGACTCCTATCAAAGCCACCATTACTATCTCTGGCAGAGAACCCTTCTCTACTGATGAGTCAGGAGAGTTTAGAACTAAGATAACGCCAGGAACCTATCAGGTTGAGGCTTCAGCACCAGGTTATAAGTCCGAAGTCCTTCCTGTGGTAGTACATGAAGATAGGGGTGGTGAGTTAAGCTTCTATCTCCTGAAAAAGGTTATGCATATTCAACGGATATATTTTGATCCTGGAAGTGCAGTGATAAAACCTGAATCCTATCCTGTCCTGGAGGACCTTACAAGAGTCCTTAAAGAACGTCCTGATATAAAGGTTGAGATTCAAGGACATACCGACTCTGTAGGTAGTGAGTCTTTCAATTTGGCTCTCTCTCAGAGAAGAGCTGAGGCTGTGCGTAATTATCTAATTATGCATGGCATAGACCCCTCCAGACTCATTGCTAAGGGATATGGAGAGTCAAGACCTATAGGTGATAATAGGTCCATCTCCGGTCGGAGAATGAATCGGAGGATAGACTTTGTAATCTTTGAATAAGGGGCTTGACTTGGAGGGAATTTCAACTATATATAGAGTAAAAGGCGGGAGTAGCTCAGCTGGAAGAGCATCACCTTGCCAAGGTGGGGGTCGCGGGTTCAAGTCCCGTCTCCCGCTTCGCGGAAGACGAGCTTGACGAGGTATCGAAAGCAAGTCCCGTCTCCCGCTTCGCGGAAGACGAGCTTGGCGGCATAGCCAAGTAGCTAAGGCGGCGGTCTGCAAAACCGCTATTCCCCGGTGCAAATCCGGGTGCCGCCTCTATACTTGAGTAAATTTCCTAAAATTAAAACCCTTTATAATCTTAATCTTGTTCCTATAGAAAGGATAGAGGACTCTCTGTTTAAGAAGATTCTTATCCCCCCTATCACCTCCCAATTTTCTGAGATGAAGAGGGATAATTGGGGAGTGGTAGAGAAGAGAGTATTATCCTTACTGAACTCTATCCCTAAGGTGAAGAGTCCAATCTTTTTACTTCTCAGTCCAATACTATAAAGGTATTCTGGATGATTCAGAGAAAAACCCTTGGTTTCAAAATCATAAAAGGGGACCTTTAGACCTACCTGGGTAAAGATATTCAAGTAGTCAATAACTAAGGTATTCGCTAAATAGGGTCCAAAAAGGACTTTGGAGTCTTTATGGATAAGACTTTCGGCAGTTGTAGGAAGAATAATCTCACCCCCTAAGCAGGAGAAGAGAAACTTAGATAAAAATATCTGATAGGCTATCTCAAAAGTTATATCACCTATCCCGGACTCTTCAATCTCTCCTTTAGAGACCTTAAGATAAGGGAGCTTTGATACTACCCTTAGATTCTCTAAGGCTGTTATACTCCATAGCCATTCAACCTTTGATATGATAAGAGTATCCTCTCTCAATTCACTAAAGAGGACTCCGGTTCTTATAATACTCTGATAATCTACCACACCAGATTTAGTAGAAAGAGGGGGGAAGACTACAGGACGGTCAAAGAATCCCCCCACAAAGGAAAACAATAAAAGGAGATACATCTTACTATAATAAACTCAAAAGAGGGGATGTCAACCTTCTTCAAAAAAGTAGACCGCAACTCCTCTTTAGCTCCCTCTCTTCTTTCCTCTCAAGTAGTCAAAATACAAGGATTTACCATGCCTGATATAAGGGTCATAATTTCTTCTTTTTACATTCGACGCCTCTTTTAGATTTATCTCCTTTCCAGGAGGAATTTTATTCCTGAAGGTTGTTATTTTGAAGTTGTAGCCACACAAGGGGTTGACAAAACTATAAATTGATATAT
>CAZWJY010000020.1:1900-16751 GCA_964634335.1 uncultured bacterium | reverse complement strand
ACGCTACGCATTGCGGGACTTTGTCCCTCGCAATGACTATTGCCAGATGAATAACAAAGGGGTTGACAAAGAGGAATTGAGTGGTAAGTTTTAGCCAGGAGGTGAAAGGGGAAGAGAGATTTCTCCAGAAAAAAGAAAGGAGGTAAAAATGGAAAGGATAATAAAGAGTGGTCTAATCCTACCGATAATCCTCACCCCTCTCTTCGCTTACACCCCAAGGCATATCAGCCAAGAAGTGATGCTCTTACCTACAAGACCGGGACTCCCATCCAAAATTATACCATATTCAATACTCCAGGAAGGTGCTGAGTATCTCCTCAAATATGATAAGGATGAGGTAGGATACTATCTCACCGGACTGGGCACTGATGAGACCTTAGGGGTCTGGTTCCAATCTCCAGCAAAATGCTCCCTTATGGCTATTATAGTTGTAACAGCCTCTGTTGATGATACATCTCAACTCGATTATAAACTCTTTGCCGCTTATGTGGACCAGGATATAAATTATGCAGAAGATTTTGATGAATACCATGGTGAAGCCCCAAAGCCGGGTCCAAGCTTCATAAAGGGTTTTATTGAAGGTCCCACCCCTTCCCAATCCAGTCCTGGAGAATGGAAGTGGGATACCCTTAAAGTCTCTTCCCAGCCTGATATGGGTAGAGATATCTTCTTTGCCGGCTGGATTAAACCCCCAGGGGCTGTATCTCCAAACCCTGCCATCGACCCTAATGTCTCCCCACCCTATCATACCCTGAGATGGCGAGCAGTTGATGGAGTCTATGGGTGGTATTCAAGCTGGCACCATATCTATGTCCGGGCATTAGTAAAGGTATATGAGAACCTTCCTCCAGATATTCCAGTCGTCACTAAACTCCCTGATACTTATTATGGTGGTCCAAGAAAGGTTATGGCTAATGTAGCAGACCTTATAGGTGTCCCAATGAGCCTGAGGGGTGTAAAATCTGTGGTGCTAAAATACCAGATAAATAGTGGGGATGTGGTCTCTCGTGAGATGACAAGGGTCAGTGGCGATAGCCTTGAGGGGAGTTATGAGGCATGGCTGCCGAGTGCACGAGTGGGAGATACGATAAGATACGGTATTGTTGCTACAGACTATCAAGATGAGTCTACCACTACCGACACCTTAGAGTATATCATCCGCACAGGTGGTGAAGGGAATATGCTACTCCTCTTAGAATCAGACGCTTACTACGGCTACCATAAGATTGATGACAGTCTCTACTTCTATGACCCCCTCCAAGCCATTGGAGCTAAAGTTGATGTATGGGATGAGGGGAGCTATGGGAGTGCGGATGCCTCTGTCCTCAATTTCTATAATACAGGGTATGGTGCCAACATTATCTTCTGGGTCACCTGGAGTGGAGCCTCCTTAGCAGCCAATACAGACTTCCTACGAGATTTCTTAGATAGAGGCGGTAAGCTCTTCATCTGTGGTCAGGATATCTTTGCCAGTGGATTTGGATATGCCCCGGAGACTTATGGAGAATGGGTAGCAAAGCCCGGAGACTTTGCATATGAATACCTTAAGGTTCGGGGTGGATACGATGACTACTATGGGGGGATTGAACCACCTACAGAGTGTATCCAGTATGGTGCCTGGGATGACCCTATCACAGGTGTTCCCGAGCTTCAATATATTACGGTCTCTCCCTTGGCATGGTATAGACCTGAGTTCAACTATGCAGGCAGATTTGACAGCTTATCTCCTGGATGTGAACCCCTATTCTATGACCCCTTTGGTGCATTAATGGGCTATCGGTATCAAGACCCAGTCAAGGGGTATAAGATAGTTGTCCTTTACTGGCCCTTCCATGATATCAATATGAGTGGCACGGCAATTGAGAATAGAGAGGCACAAGAGGCACTGGCTCGTAATATCTTAGAATGGTTTGGTGACCCACTCTTTGTTAAGGAGAAGAGAGCAGAACCTATCCCTACCTCTCTGCTCTATCAGAATCTCCCAAACCCCTTTAGTAGAAGCACTTCTATTAGGTACTCCATCGCTAAACCCCAGAAGGGCTGTCTAAGGGTCTATGATATCTCCGGCTCTCTGGTCCGCACACTCCTGGACGGAGTCTTAAAGGAAGGTACCCATACCATCCATTGGGATGGTTGCGATAACCAAGGTAGAAGGGTAGGGGCTGGAATCTATTTCTACAGGCTTGAAACTGAGGACTCTGCCTACTCTAAGAAGATGGTTCTTATAAGATAAGAGGAGGTAAGATGAAGAGACTTATCTTCATAGGGATACTCCCTATCCTTCCCCTTTATGCAGGTGTCACAGGCAAAATTGCGGGAAGGGTAGTGAATAGTAAAACAGGTGAACCCTTGCCTGCTGTCAATGTGATTATCGAGGGAACAGGTATGGGTGCGGCTACTGATGCTAACGGTGATTACTACATCATCAATATACCTGTAGGCACATACTCAGTCACAGCCTCAATGATAGGTTATGAACCTATAACAAAGACCCAGGTAAAAGTCTCAGCAGACTTCACCACTATAGTCAACTTCTCTCTAAAACCTACAACTATTAAAGTGCCAGGAGTTACCATTACTGCAGAGAGACCTATGGTAACCAGAGATGCTACAGCTACAGTCCATGTAGTAACAGGAGAAACGATAGACCGCCAGCCAGTAGCTAACTTTCAGCAGGTTGTTGCCCAGCAGGCAGGAGTTGTAAGCTCAGCAGGCGGAGCCTCTGGAGCTACAGGTGGTCTACATCTAAGGGGTGGAAGAGCCGATGAAGTTTCATATATAGTAGATGGTATGTCTATCAAAGACCCCATAACCGGACAAGCTGGTGCAGATATAATCAACCTTGCAATCGTAGAGATGACGGTCATCACAGGTGGATTCAATGCTGAGTATGGACAGGCAATGTCTGGACTGGTGAATGTGGTTACAAAAGAGGGAAGAGAATTTAGTGGACTCACAAGATATAGAACCGACCAGATATTCACAGGTCCACTGAATGAAGGAGAGAATAGAATAGAAGCCAGTATCGGTGGTCCTTTCCCTCTTTATAAAAAGCTCCTCTATTACCTCTCAGGTGATATCCTTCTTAGAGACCATACCCAGGGATATGACTTTGCAATGTCTAACACCTTCCGAGAGCGTTATGCCACTCAAGGGAAACTTACCTATAAACTCACACCAAGTATGAAGTTCAATCTATCAGGTTTTCTAACAAGAAATCAGCAGGGGTTGTATGGCGTATTTGTAGGGTTGCCAGGTTTAGACCAGAGGTCTGAGAATGACTGGAAATACGCTCCACCTGAGTATAGAAATGTGAGGTTCAGAAAGGCTTATCAGCTCACTTCCTCCTTTACTCACCAGCTGAGTAAAGAGACCTTCTATGACTTGAGGTTCGGCTATTTCAATACTCATACGATAGTAGGACACCCTGATATAGAGTATGAGAAGAGACGGAGATGGTGGGAGGATATAAAATTCAGACCATGGTGGTTGGATGTCACAGCAGACTATAAAGAACCCCCTGTAAAGGGTTGGGATGCAAAGGATGAGAGAGGAGAATACTATTACCCCTATGGAGTGCCAGGGATATTCAGGCTTGGCTCTGCAGGTTACTGGGAGGAACGAGAATCTGACTACTATGGTCTCAATTTTGATATCACCTCTCAGGTTACACCAAATCACCAGCTGAAGTTTGGTATGAGTGGGAAACGGTACCATATCAATCGTGAACAGGGTCAGTATATCTATACTATAAAGACAGAAAAGTTAACGGATACAACCTTCTCAGTTGTCACTGTAGAATATGACACGATTGAAATCAGTGTGCCAGAAGGGGATACCATAGAATGGATTCCTCCGAAGGATTCTATAATCAATAATGATACTCTTGCCTTCTGGGATATAAGAGATGCCCTCTATTTTGATGTCTATGATGAGCACCCAATTGAGGCAGCCCTCTATCTCCAGGATAAGATAGAGTATGAGAGTTTTATCATCAATCTCGGTCTAAGGCTTGACTATTTAGACCCCCGAACATGGAAGTTCAGAGATATCCTCTCCCCTTATGATACCCTGGGAAATCTTGATACAGTCTCTGTAAGCCCAAAATATCAAGTCTCCCCAAGGCTTGGGGTCTCCTTCCCTGTAACTGACCAGACTGTATTCCATGTAGCTTATGGGCACTTCTTCCAGATGCCAAGACTGAGATGGTTATATGATGGCTATAATAACCCTATCCAACGCAGGCGGGGTGCTTGGGGTCTTGTGGGCAATCCAGACCTTAAGGCTCAACGCACCATAGAATATGAGATAGGTGTTGTCCATGAATTCATCCCAAATCTGGCCCTAAGTGTTACCGCCTTTTATAAGGATATATATAACCTTATAAATGCGAGATTCATACCTGCCATTCCTGACCCTTACACTGCTTATCAAACTGAAGATTATGGCAACTGTAAAGGGCTTGAGTTCGTGCTCAAACGCAGGGCTACCCAATACCTCTCAGGACAGATAGCCTACACTCTCCAGTTTGCGCAAGGGACAAGCTCTTACGAAAGAGAGGCATACTATGATTATATAGCCAACATCCCTGTTGACCCTTATACAGGTGAACCCTTTGAGCTTCCTAAGATAGACTATCCATTAGAGTTTGACCAACGACACACTATCGTGGGAAATCTTGACCTCTTACTCCCCTCCACACTCCCTGAACCTTTAAGGGATATAGACCTTAACATCCTTACCCAGATAGGGTCTGGTCTACCCTATACAAAGCGGGACAATAGAAACTATATTGTAGGTGTGACCAACGCTTGTAGGATGCCCTGGACATGGACTGTAGACCTCAAGTTCCAGAAGATTATTGATGTGCGTGGACTTAAGTTCTCCCTCTTCTGTGAGATAACCAACCTCTTTAATACCAGAAACATCCTTAAACTTTATCCCAATACAGGGAGGACCGATGACAACGAATGGCTTATGGATAAACGAACCTATTTAGACCAGACATGGCCCTCTGCATATAAAGACCAGGATAGAATACCTGTATACAAGCCTGAGGGGGAACATAATATAAGGGCTGCTGATGAGCGTAGAGACCTGGATAAGGATGGCTATATCACCAAGGATGAGTGGTATCAATCCTATGAGAATGCTTACAAGGACTATATGAATGACCCATACTTCTTTGGAAGTCCTCGCCATATATCCATAGGCATCAGTTTTAACTGGTGAGGAAGGAGGTGATAAGATGAGACTACAGATAATTCTTATAGGGATAGTCCTCTTTACAATAACGGAATCTCGGACAGTTATACCTTCAACTGGTTATAGGATGTTTGACCTGAAGCATCACAGAATCAACAATGTTGATATGCCCATCACCAACTATGGCGAATTTGGGATGAGCGAGGCACACTCAGCAGGAACGATATGGCCCATAGGTTCTGGAGAGCCTTATATCTTTGGGGCTGGTATATGGATAGGTGCAATTGTAGGAGATGATACCCTTGTAAGCTGCGGCTATAATACGGTTGGCAGAGGATGCGACTTTGTCCCCGGTCCTCCAGACTCTACCCATATCTGGGACCATTATATCAATACCCAATCCCACCCAGAGGACAGACTCTATTTCTCTACCAATCCTAAGGATTTGGAGGAATGGCCCAAAGAGCGTAGAGACAAAGAGGGTAATCCTATCCTTCTTGGTCATGAGGATGCATGGTGTGAATACAATGACCTCTGTGACTCCTTGCACCTCTGGGAACCGAATACCTACCCTTTGGGTCTACATATCCGTCAACTATCCTGGGCATGGTCTACCCCTATCTATGCCAATATGGTCTTTATCCTCTATGAGTTTACAAATGTTCCTGACTCTGTGGTGATAAAGGACGGGGATACCATCTGTTATGGGGATACACTTGAGAATATGTATGTAGGTCATGCCTCGGATATGGATGTAGGTGCTGCAGATAACGACCTTGTGGGATGTGATATAGAGAGGAGTCTGGGTTATACCTATACCTTAGAACAGGAGGCAGGCTGGGAATCCAAACCCCCCTATTATGTAGGTGTGAGATTCCTCCAGGGACCAAGGGCTGATGATACAGTCTATGTTGCAGATGGTCCTGACAATCCCGATTATCCTAAGGCTATCAAAGATACTGTCTATCCAGGAGAACACCTGCCCTTAACAGCCTTTGTGAGATGCACGAGAGCTTATGATGCTACCAATGAGTTCCGCCGTTACTCTATGCTTGCCGGCTATAATATAGAGACAGGGGATTATGACCCATGGATGGGTGTGGTAGATGCAGTGCCTGCGGACAAGAGAATGGTTATGGGATGTGGACCCTTCAAACTCCTACCTGGTGAGACTGATACCTTTCTTATTGCTGTAATGTTCTCTAACGGTGATGTAGGAGGACTGAGATACCTGCAGGAACAGGGTGATGCAGCAAAGACTGCATATGACTTTGGCTGGGTAGTAGCAGGTCCGCCTGAGCCACCAAATCTAACTGCAATCCCTGGAGATAAGAAGGTCACCCTGATATGGGATAATATCTCAGAGGTGACCCCTGATAAATACTACCAGGTTATGAGAGCAGCAGGAGATACTGTCTATAGAAAGTATGACTTTGAAGGATACAGACTCTGGAGGTCAAGGTCTGGTCTTCCTGATGACTGGGAGCTTTTGGGAGAGTGGGATATAAAGAACGACATAACTCTGCTCCCTGGAGATATGTGGAGTGCTGCTACTGGTAATGTATCAGGAAAGAAGAGCAACAACAATGGGCTTGTCCACTCCTATGTAGACAGCACTGTCTATAATGGTATCACCTACTACTATGCCCTCACTTCCTTTGATTACAATACCAGAGGAGTAGAGCCCAATGAGTCTACCTACTGGGTCTCTATGGAGACAGGTAAAAGACCGATTAAATGTACTCCCCGGTCTGAAGCCTCAAACTTTAAACCTCCAAAAGTCCTGCCAGTCAAGCAGACTTCAGGAAATACAAACTCAATCACAATCGACACGGTAAGCATAAAAGGAGGAACCGCAGTCACAGGTCATACCTACGAACTCTTCTGGTGTGCTGCCAAAAAAGGTATAAGCTCTCTACCTATATACACGGTAAATGTGCGCAATGTGGAGACTGATGATACTCTATTTAAAGGTCCTATGGATGTTCCCACAACTGAAGAAACCTTCATCACCCAAACTACAGTGGACTCTACCTTAGACTCTATGGTAGTCAAACTCGACTCAACATGGGCTTGGGTAGGTAACTTTGCAATACCCTTTGACGGTATATCTGTGAACGGTAACATCAGAGTGAATCTAAAAACGAGAAAGACTACCTTAGTATTGAAACCTGATACCTTAGGGGTCCTCTCTGATACCTCAGTAGCAGAGGATACTACCCTTCTCCATTTTGTTCTACCTGATGAGATTAAGGTAGAGAGAGGAACTTATCAAGGAGACCTAAGGGTAAAAAAGTTCTATCCCACGGATTCCAACAAATGGGCACACCATGGTGGCAAAGACCTTGAGATTCACTGGGAGAGATACCATGGAAGCTCTGATAGCCTGACAATGAAGGTAGTGGATGCTTTAACCGGAGCTGAAATCCCTTATGCAGATGAATTTGGTGACAACTGGTGCTTTGTTAGAGCAGCTCCTCCGAAACCTCAGGAATACATCGCAAAAGGAGAGACACATGCTTGGTTCTATATCTGTGGTGTTATGTATCTCTTCAATAATGGAATGCCCCTTGAATGGTCAAAGCGTCCCCAGCCCGGAGATATCTGGAAGATCTCCTGTAGTTCCTCAGATGCAATTCCGCCAGGAATTGGTGATGTCTTTACCATAGAAACCGAGAAAGGGACTTACGAGACCGAGTCTAAGCTTGATCAGATAAAAGTTGTCCCCAATCCCTATATAGTGCGAGCGATGTGGGATAAGAGTAGAGAGCACCGACATATCGAATTTACCCATCTACCCAGTGAGTGCACAATCAGAATCTATACCCTTGCAGGTGACTTAGTAAGAATCATCAAGCACTCTGCTACAGCTGAAGAGGGTGGAACAGCTATATGGGACCTTCTAACAAGAAACAACCAGTGGGCAGCCAGTGGAATCTACATCTACCATATCTCTACACCTGATGGGAAGTCTAAGGTCGGCAAGTTTGCCATCATCCGATAAAGGGGGTAGGAATGAAACATCTTGGGATTTATGCCCTGTCATTGATATGGGCGTATAGCGGTTTTTCTCAGGGTTCAAAAATCGGAACCGCTGGAGCCCAGTTTCTGAAGATCGGTGTAGAACCGAGAGGGGTAGCTATGGGAGGCGCATACTCTGCTGTTGCCAGTGATATAACCGCACTCTACTGGAATCCAGCAGGGATAGCTCAAATAGAAGGACAGAGTCTCATCTTTACAGATGTAGAATGGTTTGCAGATATTCGCAACAATTTCTTTGGATGGGTCTTCCCTAAGGGTAGACTCGGAAACTTCGGACTATCAATCACTGCCCTTACTATGGGTAAGGAGGATGTCACTACTGTTGAGAAACCTGAGGGGACAGGTCTCCAATGGAGTGCAAACTGTATCGCCCTTGCTCTTACCTATGCAAGAAGATTTCTCCCAGAATTCAGTATCGGAATAACTGCAAAACTCATTCAGGAGAGGATATGGGATATGGGAAGTATAGGACCTGCCTTTGACTTTGGAACTTATCTATACCCAGGAGTTTTTGGAAGTCTGAGAGCTGCTTTTGTGATAAAAAACTTTGGACCTGACCTCTGCTTCTCAGGTGGACATCTTGAAGAGGATATACTGCCTAAGGACTATCCATCTGGAACAGGACCTGTGGGTGTAGAACTGAAACCAGATGAATACCCCTTACCCTTGTGCTTTAGATTGGGTCTTGCCTACGACCTCTTTGCTACACCTGAGAATAGATTGACTATGGCTTTAGACCTTTCCCATCCTAATGATGGCTCTGAGAAAGTGCATACAGGTCTTGAACTCCTGCTCAGGAAAATGGTTGCCCTAAGGGTTGGTTATAGGTATAACCCTGATATAAGGGAGTATGACCCTGAAACAATGGAGGAGGAGAAAGGTTTCTTAAAGGCTCTTGAGGGACCAAACTTTGGTTGTGGAATTCGCTCCCAAACCAGAAATCTGAGATATGAGATAGGCTATGCCGGAGAGTTTAAACAGAGATTGGGTCTACAGCATAGGTTTGCCCTTACTATGGAGTTTAGGTAATGTATTAGAAGGGGGTAGTGTTCAAAAAACTATCTAATGGAGTAGAGGGTTAGGTAGGGCAGTACCTATTTTTCAGGCACAACCCTCCTTCCCATCCCCTGTTTAGTTCCGGGTGTGTTGTTATAGACCTCTATTATATGATAAATGACCGCTATAAATCTCTTCTTGAACTTCCCATGGAAGTAGCTATGGATAAGATTTACATACTCTACCACATCTCTCTCATAATCACTAAGCCTCTCATCCTCAGGATGGAGAAGCTGTGCTATCGCCTTTATCTCAAAACAGGGTATGTCCAGAAAAACGATAGAGACTGCAGGGTTTGCCATCTGATTTAAAAAGGTATGGGTCTCAAATTCTGGGGTAGAGTATAATTCTAAGGATACCTGTTTTGTAAAATCAAATATCTCAGGTTTTTTGTAAAATCTCTCAAGGATTCTCAACTTTTCAGAGAGGGTAGTATCCATAGTAGACTTTAATAGCTCCATCACCTCCGGTAGTTTCTCAGGTTTAGGTATAAACCCCATCCCTTTTACAGCATTATTTATCTTAAATTGGGTATCAAATCTCCTTACACCGTAAGATGCTACCATTGCATTATGGGGACCTGAGAGTGGAGGCGATTTATGTTCTCTTATGGATTTCAGGGTTTCCAGTCTCCTTTCAAAGTCCCATTTTATAAAATCCTCAGGCAGTCTCCTTATCTTAAACTCCTGCCACTCCCCATCTATCTTCGCCCTTATTATACCTTCTGAGGACTTACTCACATCTACGGTAGTCTGGTGAAAGGTATTCCCTTCCCAGAATTTCATTCCACTATGTTCCAACTCACCCCCTTGTATATATAAAATAAAAGAGAGAAAAAAGAAAGACATCTTCTTCATATCCTTTCTCCTATGGTCTTAGAGGGTAATACCTCAGTAATTCTTATATCTATCAAAGACTTCGGCATCACCCCCTCCCCTATCTCTACCTTTATATAGTTATCTGTAAGGCTCACTCCCTTAGATTCAACCACAGCTCTTAGAGTTTTACCTATAAACCCCTTTCTGTAATTATAGGATTTCCTTTGGCTTAATACCCTCAACTCCCTTACTCTCCTTCTCTTCTCCTCCTTAGGCACAGGGTCTCCATACTCATAGGCAGGTGTATTGGGTCTTGGAGAATATGGGAATATATGGAAATAGGAGAAGGGCAGAGATTCTAAGAGACTTTCTGTGTGTAGAAAAGCCTCCTCATCCTCAGAAGGGAAACCCACTATCACATCTGCACCGATACAGACCCCTGGTATTCTCTTATAGATTTTTAAGACCAAATCTCTAAGCTGAGAGGATGTGTATCCCCTTCCCATAAGCCTTAGGACTCTATCATCCCCTGACTGGAGTGAGAGGTGGAGATGGCGACATAGGGGAAGTTCTTCAAAAAGGTCCAAAAGTTCATCTGATATTCCATCTGGCTGTAAGGAGCTGAGCCTTATCCTTGGGAGTCCGGAAATTTTAGAGAGTCTTTTAAGGAGCTCTGTAAGAGAGGAGGATATATCCCTTCCATAGGAACAGAGATTCAATCCTACAAGGACAATCTCTCTATACCCCTTATCCCTTAAAGCTCTCACCTCCTCTTCAATCTTTGATAGAGGTTTTGACCTCACCCTCCCTCTAAGCCTGCTTGATATACAGAAACTGCAACTATTATTACATCCGTCCTCTATCTTAATAGTGGCTCGGCTCCGTTCTGGCATAACCAGGACATCCTTAATCATCTCAGACTTCTCAGAGAGAGAGAAAATTCTGTCCACGCCCGGAATATTCTCAAGTTTTTCTCTCTCTCTATCCACAAGACAACCTGTCACGAAGACTTTTGGCTTAGGCTTCAGTCTTATAGCCCTATAGATGAAATTTAGAGATGTCCTATCTGCTTCCTTGGTTACTGTGCAGGTGTTTATAAATACGAGGGATGGTCTATCTCTTATCTCTACTATCTCATATCCTGAATCCTTAAGGACTCTTTTTATAGCATCACCCTCAGACTGGTTAAGGCGACATCCTACAGATATAACAGACGCCCGGTTCATCCAAGGTGTTCCTTGATAGGAAATTTATCCTTTCTCCTCTCCTTCTCAGCTGGCTGGGGTGTCTTCTCCTCCTTCTTTTTATAGAGAGCCCTTTCACTGAGGACTATCTTTCTTGTCTTAAGATTTATCCTCCTTATTATAAGCTCTAACTCCTCACCTATGGAGTAACGGTCCTTTGGACGCTTAAGATTCTTCCTTGCCAACTCCTGGAGAGGGACAAACCCTTCCAAACCGCCATAACCCAACTCTACCACCACCCCTGAGGATGGGAGGTCTACCACTCTTGCCTTTATCTTATCTCCTTCCTTATACTCCTGGCTCAATCTATATAAGGGGTCTTCCTTACACTGTTTAAGTCCCAACCCTATCCTTCTATTTTCCTGGTCGATATTAAGAATTACTGCCTCTATCTTTTGATTCTTCTTCAAGACCTCTCTGGGATGGGTGACCCTTTTAGTCCAGGAGAGGTCCTGATTTCTGATAAGACCCTCTATCCCTTCTTCAATCTCTACAAAGGCACCAAAGTCCTTAAGGGATTTCACCCTCCCTTTTACCCTCTGTCCTACCGAGTATTTCTCCTCTACCAATGACCAGGGGTCAGGCTCTGTCTGCTTAAGACCGAGAGAAATCCTCCTATTCTCCTTATCTATATTGAGCACCACTGCCTCTACCATCTGGTCTATTTTAAGAATTTGGGCAGGATGATGGATGGGTTTTGTCCAGGACATCTCGGATACATGGATAAGCCCTTCTATCCCCTTTTCCAATTCTACAAAGGCTCCATATTCAGCTAAGGATGTTACCCTACCCTTTACCCTTGAACCTATGGGATACTTCTTCTCCACCATATCCCAGGGATGGGGAACGAGCTGTTTCAATCCCACAGCTATTCTACCTGACGATGGGTCAACAGTAAGAACCTTCACCTTTATCTTCTGTCCACAGGAGAGGACTTCAGAAGGGTGAACCACTTTGTTCCAGGATATATCTGTGATATGGAGAAGGGCATCTATACCTCCAATGTCCACAAATGCACCAAACTCGGTGATATTACGCACCTCTCCCTCTACTACATCTCCTGCCTTTATCTTAGAGAGCACCTCTTCTCTCAATGCCTTCTGTTTCTCTTCTAATAGGAGCCTCCGAGAGAGAACGATATTCCTCTTTGACCAGTTCACCTTTACTATCTTCATCTCTAACTCTTTACCTATATAGGAGTCCAGGTCAGATACAGGTCTTACATCTACCTGGGAACCCGGGAGGAAGGCATCAAGACCAAAGAGGTCTACGGTAAGTCCTCCCTTTACCTTCTTATACACTCTACCCTTCACCCCTTCTCCTGATTCCAGTTTCTGCTTTATGGTCTCCCAGGCTAAGTGGAAATCTGCCTTCCTCTTGGAAATGGCAGGCATACCATTCTCATCCTCTAAGGCTTCTAAGAAGACCATAACCTCTTTGCCCTCTTGAGCCTCCTCAGGGTTTCTAAACTCCTCCACAGGCAGGAGGGCTTCAGACTTTATTCCCAGGTCTACAAGGACATTTGCCCCTATCCTCTTCACAATCCTCCCTTTCACTATCTCCCCAGGGACAAAGGAGCGAAAAGATTTTTCGTAAGCCTCCTTTAGTTCTTCAGTTGACATATCCTTTTTCATAAGACTCTACCTCCTTTTTTAGGTTTTTTATCTCTTCATTGATTCTTCTTGTATAATTCAAGTAATCCTCTTTTCTCCTCTTAAAATTATTAGGCTTTATAGGAAAACCAAATTTTACTCCAAGCCTCCTCTTGCGAAGAAAGAATCTAATAAAGGAACCATCCCTCCTCTCCTCTTCTGTAGGGTTCCTTATATCCCTATCAAATTTATAGGAGAGAAAGGAATGGGAAATCCCGTAGATATATGTAGGGACCACAGGGGTATGGGTGGCTATAGCTAAGAAGGCAACCCCTGGTTTAAAAGGGAGAAATTCTCCTGATTTACTCCTGGTCCCTTCTGGAAATATGGCGACAGTCTGCCCTCTCTTCAATAGATAGATAAACCTCTTCAAAATCTCTAAGTCCATAATACCCCTATGCAATGGAAAGGCATTAAAGCTCTTAAGTAACCAGGCAAAAGACTTTGATATCTGGAATAGCTCCACCTTTGCTGGAAAGAAGAGCTCCCTCTTTGATGCCAACCCAAGCATAAAGGGGTCCAGGTTTGAAGTATGATTGGCAGCTATTATCATCCCTCTTTTAAGTCTCTCCCTCCCCTCTGTCCTAAATCCCAGAAAGACCTTAACCAGTGGATAGAGGAGATACCAACCAAGAATCCATCTGAGTTTCATATCCTCTCCCTTATCTTTTTTACCAAAAATTCCACCTCCTCCTCTACGGAGAGAGATGTGGTATCCAGAAGAATTGCGTCCTCTGTTCTTCTTAAGGGACTGTGAGTCCTTCCAGAATCATACTCGTCTCTCCTCTTAAGTTCCTTTTCAACCCGGGAAAGGGGAAGGCTATCCCCGAGTTCTCTCCTCCTTCTCTTAGCCCTCTCTCTTATATCTGCATCCATAAATATCTTGAGTTCTGCATGAGGAAAGACCACACTTCCCATATCCCTCCCCTCACAGATTATCCTCTTCCCTTTTGATAGTTCTCTCTGTTGTTTAACCATAAACTCTCTAACCTGGGGTATATCTGATACCTCTGAGACATACCTCTCTACCCTCTCTGAGCGGATCTTATCTGTTACATCCCTTCCATCCAAGAATACTTTACCAGAGTTAAGTTCTATCTTAGTATTATCCAATAATGTCTTCAACTCTTTAACTCCCAAATCCTTAGGCTTTCTACCCTTCTCTATAATCTTTAAAGTGAGTGCCCTATACATAGCCCCTGTATCCATCCATAGAAATCCCAGCCTCTCTGCTGCAAGCCTTGCAGTGGTAGACTTACCTGAGGCAGCAGTTCCATCAATGGCAACAATAAACTCCTTTTCACATCTGATAATCCTGGATGGGGTAAGGATATAATCTACCTTTATATCCTCCTCTCTCATAAGGTTAGAGAACTCATTTATAACCTGACAGTCGTGGACCAGGGTTACAACCTTAACATTAGAAGAGAGCAGTCCCATCTCTTTAAGTTCTTTATATTCCTCATCTCCATACCCTTTCCCTTTACCCAGCCTATTCCCTTTCCTATCCACAGCAACACTCCCTTGGACAAAGAGGTCTACTTTTGTGCGAAGTGGTCTCCCATATTTTTTAAACCCCTTTATATTAATGGCATCCTCAGGCAGTTCTCCTCTCAGTTCTAAGTATCCCCTTTTGTGGGGTAGGGCTATTGCAAGGGTCTTTCTATTCAACAGAGTAAGCCTCCTCACCTCTTTAAGGCAGGCATCTGGTGCAGAGAAGACAGCCTTAGCCCTTTTAAACTCTGGGAGGTCTAAGATTCGCATAGCAGCCTCTTTTGCTCCCTTAAAATTGGGAATTCTATGATAGCAGGGTCTGGGAAACTTTACCAGACCC
>CAZWJY010000020.1:0-1890 GCA_964634335.1 uncultured bacterium | reverse complement strand
CCTCCATATACTTCCATATCCTCTTCCTAATATCTTCCTTATCCATAGAAATTAAATATAATGATAATAAACTCAAAGTCAACCCTTGAAATGTAGATTACAAAAAGCTATGAAAGAATAGCTCCCCTCAAGACCTGTTTAAAATAAATCTCAGAGTTCGGGTCCAAAATCCTTTTTAAATGCCTCGCATAGCCTCTCATCCCAGTTATCCAAGGCTTCCAACTTTCCAAAGAAGAATCTGAGAACCGGAGGCTCCTCTACAAATTTTAACCCCTTTACCAGGTCTCTATGTTCATACAGCCATTTTATTCTATCCACTGCATACTCAATATGGGAGATGGTGTAGACCCTCCTTGGAATGGCAAGTCTTCCCAATTCAAGGTCTGCAAAGACTTCATTCCCGTCCTTGTCTCTATCCATAGATATGGTACCCCTTTCCATTGCTCTAATTCCAGAGGCAATGTATAGGGCTGCAACAAAGGCACCTGCTGGATATTGGCTCTGAGGGATATGGGGCAGGAACTGTTTAGCATCAATATGGCAGGCAAGTCCACCCGGTGGAGTAACCACAGGAATTCCTGCTCTGACAAGACTTTCCACAAAATACCTCACCTGTTCTATTGTGCTTCCTGCTACATCAGGTTCTGCCATCTCTCTCATCCCTACAGCCATAGCCTCAATCTCCTTTGTAGACATCCCACCATAAGTAAGGAACCCCTCATAGACCGGTAACCAGGGCTTTATCTTTTCGTAAAGTTCTTCATTATTTGTGGCTATCATCCCTCCCTTGACTGATGTATTCTTCCTTGCGCTCATATAGAAGAGGTCTACAAGACTCACTATTTCTCTCACTATCTCCTGAATGCTCTTATTCTCATAACCCTTTTCCCTCTCTCTTATCAGATAAGCATTCTCAGATACCAGACTTCCATCAAGGACAATAAAAATCCCATTTTCACTACATATCCTCCTAACCTCTTTCAGATTTTCCATAGAAAAGGGCTGTCCACCAAGAAGGTTTGTTGTCGCCTCTACCCGCACAAACGGTATCCTCTCTTTTCCATATTTCTCTATAGTATCCTTAAGTTTCTGTATATCTATATTCCCTTTAAAAGGATGAGTGCTTTGGGGGTTAAGAGCCTCATCTGCATATATCTCCAAAACCTGTCCACCCATAAGCTCAAAGTGGGCTCTTGTGGTGGTGAAGTGGTAATTCATTGGTATAATATCACCTTCTTTAACAAAGACCTTTGCTATAAGATGTTCTGCAGCTCTACCCTGATGGGTGGGCAGTATGTATCTGAAACCCAAAACTTCTCTTACTGCATCTGCCAACTTATAGAAACTCTCACTCCCTGCATAAGCATCATCGTATAACATCGCTGCACCAATCTGATTATCACTCATAGCATTTGTTCCTGAATCGGTAAGCATATCAAGGAATATATCCTTTGACCTCAATGAGAAGGTATTGTATTTTGCCTCTTTTATAGCCTTTAACCTCTCTTCAACAGGAATCAGTTTAACATTCTGCACAATCTTTATCTTATGCATTTCCACAGGTATTTCTCTCCCATCCGCTAACTTTATCCTCATTCCTTACCTCCTTTCTTAAGTCCTTAACTATACCCCATACTCTGGCTTTGTCAAGGAACTTGACCCCCTTCTAATCAAAGATTCAAAAAGCTTTTAATTGTGGTTTATTGGGCTATTCTCTCTTGACTTGGCTTAAGAGAGGGGTAGCATTACCATAGGCGGTGTAGATTGGAAGAGGGACCCTTGAATTATATAGGTCTTGTAAAAGAGATAGCTAAGGAATATACAGGAGAAGGGATAGAACCTCCATCACATCTAATAACTGCAGTCTCTTTCCCCTATTGACATCTTATC
>CAZWJY010000019.1:14755-16774 GCA_964634335.1 uncultured bacterium | reverse complement strand
CAAAAGAGGAGAATTTAAAGGCTTTGTCTCCCACGGGAACTTAATCGATGTCCTCCAGATTCTGGGAATGGGGAGGAAACATGGTATCCTTACAGTAAGGTCAAAGGAAGGAGAGGGGAGGATTGCCCTATGGGATGGACAGATAGTAGATGCAAAGACAAACAGGATGAGAGCTCAGGATGCAGTCTATGAAATCCTGAGCTGGAGAGAAGGAGAGTTCTATTTTAAACCAGGTCCTATAAAGGCTGAGGGTGATATGGCTCTTCCTATACCCCATCTCCTCTTAGAATGGGCAAGAATAAAGGATGAAACATCTATCCCAAGCTTTAGGGATATTAAATTTCCTGTCTCTACTGATAAACCCCCACCCATTAAAAGGGAATGGATTCTCACTTATAAGGAATGGTTATCCCATATCCATTCAAAGAGATGAAGAGACTCATATTCTTTGCTTTTATAAGCTCCTTATGGGCATCCTCCGATTTGGGTGGTTATCTCTCCCTCGGATTTACAAACTCTTCTCCTTATGGAGAGAGACTTCATACCTTCTATATCCCAGGACTCATCATAGAGAAGTGGGGGAATATTGCTCCCTCCGTCGATTTCCTTATCGGAGGAGAATATGAGTGCGACAGAGAGACCTTTCCTCTTTTAAGGGCATGGTTCGGCTATAGACTTCTTACCCATCATAGAGTTAGATTTGGAGTATTCTATATCCCCTTTGGGAGCTATAATCAACTCCATAACCCCCTCTTTGATAGACTTATAGACCCCCCTATGGTCCTCTATGAAATTGTCCCCACACCTTGGACAGATATGGGAGTAGTGATAAATGGAGAGATCCCTTGGAATAGTCTCTACTTAACTTATACAACCTATATGGTAAATGGTCTGGGAGAGGGTAGAAGGATAAGAGAGAGCCGGGAATTCTTGGATAATAATAGGGAGAAGGCTAATGGAGGAAGGATAGGAATTCTATCTCCAAAGGGCTTAGATATGGGAGCATCCTGGTATTTTGGAACAAGGGATAGAGATGATAGACTGAGGATAGGAATGCTTGGGTTTGATGGAACTCTATCCCTTTTTAACTTAGAGTCGAGAGGTGAATTTGTATCCGCTCTCATAGATTTTCCCTGTAATAGCATAGAGGCTCTTAAGACCGCTCTGGGAAGCACCCCTCTCATCTCTAATCTGATAAGAGAGTATAAACCACCCCAAAGGGGATGGGCTTATGGGTACTACCTTGAACTCTCATATAACTATAAAGAGAAAATAATACCAGTAGTCAGGTATGGGAGTATAATATACCAGGATGAGTTCCATAATATAGATATGAAAAACTCCCGTATCTCCTTAGGATTTGGTTATCACCCCTTACCTCCTATACTCATTAAGATAGAGTATGATTTTAACAAGGATGGAAGCAATGGATTTTTCATTCAGGCAGGGCTCAGTTTTTAGAATTCTCCTTCTGCTTTTTACAGGAGCCATAGGAATATACGGAATAGAGAAAAAAGATGTGGGGGTGATTAAATTCCATAATAAAGGCTCTCGTGGAATTATAATCTCTGAAGAGGATATGACAAAACTGTTCTTAGGTGGAATAGATACCACAAGATTTAATACCTATTTCCTTAAAGAGCCCACAGAAAAGGCAGATATTATAATCTCTGGCTCTTATGAAAATACAAGCCTCAACATATTCTCTGTAGAGTATGCCTTGAAGATTCCCAAAACCAATTTTAAATTAAAAAGAAGAGTGGAGGGTAATTTAAGAGAGGTGAGAAGGTCTATTGCAGAAAGTCTAAACAGCCTACTCATCTCCATTAAACTCAACTCTCAACCTCAAGGCATAGCTGTATATTTGGATGACAAACTTAAGGGAAATACCCCTATTACCCTCTCGGATATTCTCAAAGGTAGACACATCCTTATGGCTGAAAAATCCAATTTCATCTCTTATTATGACACCTTAGACCTTAAGGATTCCAAGGAGATCTTCATCAAATTAAAGAAGAG
>CAZWJY010000019.1:3109-14745 GCA_964634335.1 uncultured bacterium | reverse complement strand
AGAAGAAGTAAAGGAAAAACATCCTCTTCAGAAGAATGGATTTGGTTATTTAGAAATCTATCCCCTACCCTGGTGCAGGGTTTACTTAGACGATGTATTGGAAGGAAGTAGCTCGTTAAAGAGAATAAAACTGCCCGCAGGTATCCACAACCTTGTTCTGGTAAGTCCGAGGTTTGGAAGGATGGAAAGGAGGATAGAGATAATACCGAACAGGACTCTAAGGATAGATTTCTTTAAAAAGGAGTAGTATGAGACTTTTCAAAGGTTTAATCCTCTCTTCTATCCTTTATTGTCTCCTTTACGCCACTGATATCGATAAGGCTAATGAATATTTCTACTTAGGTAACTACAGGAAGGCGATAGAGTTTTATAAGAAGGGACTTCCTACAGCCTCCAACCCTTATCAAATCTACTACAACTTAGGTGTCTGCTATGAGATGCTGGGAAACTTTGAGACCTCTCTCTTCTATTATAGAAAGGCTTCCCCTTTAAGAACATCTGATGTTAAGAGAGCGATAGCCAGGGTAGAGAAGAAGGTAAAGAGGATTAAAATAGCCAGCCTTACAGGAAGACTCAAAACCTCTCTTTCCTCTGGTGATTACAGAAAAGCCTTAGAATTGGCTGATGAGATTCTAAAATTAGACCCTAAAAACAGTTGGGCAGAAAACCAGAAGAGACTCATAATTGCTAAACTCTCTAAGGAGAAAAAACCTCAAAAGAAGCCGAAACCCCCTCCAAAAGCCTCCAAGAAAGGAATCCCCTTATACGCCCTTCTACCCTTAATTATAATTCCAGTTATTATTCTACTCTACCTATTTCGAAGAAGAAAGGGTCTACCTGAAACTCTCCTAAGGTTAATAAGAGAAACTGAGGCAGGGATGGTCTCTATTAAAAGGGGTTCTGATTTAGGTATCCTCTTCTTTGAGGATGGGAAGGTAGTAAATGCCTATTGGGAGAACAATAGAGGAGGGACTAAAGAGGTGTTAGAAGGGGAAGAGGCACTCTCTCTTATCTTTAAAGGAACGCCTTTAAAAGAGATCCTCTCTTCAGGGAAAGAATCCGCCTGGACAAAATTTGGAAAGATATTCATAAACATCCATAGAGAAGCAGAGGAAGAATTGAAGAAGAAAACTTGACATAACAGAAAGTTTGGATAGAATTTAAATTGATGAGGTTTTATATTAAAGCATACGGGTGCCAGATGAATCTCTACGATGCCGGAGTTGTCTCTAAAATCCTAAAGGGTGCAGGTTATAGAGAAACATCAGAAGAAGAGGCAGAACTCCTCCTCTTCCTTACCTGTTCTGTGCGCGAGCATGCTGAGAGAAGAGCCCTTGGTCGTATCCTTTCCCTTAAAGGTTCTAATAAGGATATTGTAGTAGGACCCTCTAATTATAGAAATCTTCCGGGAGTCCTCAAAACCTATGAGCATAATAAAACTCCACAGATAGTTGTAGAAGAATCCTTAGAAGACTATTCCGGGATAATACCCTGTTCCAATGGAAACCTATCGGGCTTTATCGCTATTATGAGGGGATGCAATAATTTTTGTAGTTATTGTATTGTCCCCTTTTTGCGAGGGAGGGAGAGGTCAAAACCTATCAGGGACATATTAGAAGAGGCTGAAAGGTTTAAGGAGGTAACCCTAATAGGTCAGAATGTCCTCGCTTATAATTATCAGGGTATAGGTTTTGCAGAACTCTTAGAAATGGTCTCTAAACTCAAAAATATCAAAAGGATAAGGTTCCTCACCTCCCATCCCAAAGACTTAAAGCCTGAGATTCTCTATAAGATAGCCTCCCTCCCTAAGGTCTGCCCTTATTTCCATCTCCCCCTCCAGTCGGGTTCTAATAGAATCCTAAAACTGATGAACCGTGGCTATACCAGAGAGGACTATTTAGCCCTCATACAGAGAATAAGGTCCCTTTTCAAAAATGTAAGTATTACTACCGATATAATTGTAGGGTTTCCTACAGAGACAGAAGAGGATTTTAAAGCCACCCTGGATATGGTTGAAAATGTGAGATTCGATTTTGCCTATATGTTCAGATACTCACCCAGAGAAGGAACAAGGGCGATAGAATTCGAACCTCAGGTAGAACCCTCCATAGCCAAATCCAGGCTATCTACCCTTATTAAACTCCAGAATAGTATCACAAAGGAGAAGAATTTAGAACTTGTGGGCAGGGTAGTTGAGGTAATGGTAGAAGGGAGGAATAGGAGGGGTGAATTTTATGGAAGAACCCCTACAAATAAGTTAGTGATAATAAAGGATAAAGCAGAGATAGGTGAAATAACAAGGGTTAGAATAACTGAGATAAAGGGATGGACACTTATAAGTAAAAGGAGGTATAATGGCTGTCCTTAGGGCTATAATAATACTTATTGTAGTCATAGTCATCCTCTCTTTCTCCCTTCTTAATAGTAATCTCTATGTCACTATAAATCTCTTTGGTAAAATCTATACTGTAAGACTCATCTTCCTTATGTTCTATGCCTTCATCTTTGGCTTTGCCTCTCTCTTCTTCTTCTCTATTGTAAGGGAGATTGAACTCCATCAGAGACTACGAAAAAAGGAGAGGGAGAATCAACAACTCTTAGAAGAGGTAACTGAACTCCGAAACCTCCCCTTAGGTATTGAGGAGGAAGAGAAACCCAAGAGAAAGGGGTCGAAATGGAAATGATATGGTTACTTATTATTCTTGCCCTCTTTATAATAGCTGTTATCTATTTCTCTGTAAAAAGGCTTCTAAAAAGACCCCCTACCCCTGATTCTCTATACGCTCAAGCCCTCTCTCTACTCCTGGAGGGAAAGAGAAGTGAAGCGATAAAGAAACTGCGCCAGACTGTTGCTGCTGATACAGATAATGTAGAAGCATATCTAAGACTTGGAGACCTTTATAGAGAAGAGGGTGACCTGGATATGGCAGTCACAGTCCACCGTTCCCTATCTGTAAGAAGAGGACTACCAAGAGAGAAGGAACTCCGCATCTATGAAAGTCTGGGAAAGGATTATATAAAAGCTGAGAGATATCAGAGGGCATCCCTTGTCTATGAAGAGCTTACAAAGATGGATAAGAAAAACCTCTCATTCTATGAAACTCTACTCTGGCTCTATCAGAAAACAGAAAGATGGGAGGAGCTGGATGAGACCTTAAAAAGACTTAAGAAGATCCAGAAGAATAAAAACCTCCTTGCCCTCTACTACGCAGAATCTGCTAAGAGTATATACGGAAAGGATAAAAAACAAGCTATGGATTACTTGAAAAAGGCTCTGAAACTTAACCCTTCCTGCACCCAGGCATTACTCCTCCTAAGCCACCATTATTATCAAGAAAAGGATATACCAAAAGCTATTGAGACCTATAAGAAGATAATAGATAAGACACCTCAGTATAGCTTCTTGGTCCTGAATAAACTTGAGAAAGCATACTTTGATCTGGGTAAGTTTACGGATGTAATCCCTCTCTATGAGAAATTCCTAAAGAAGATTCCTTCTGAACCTATGCTCTACCTGACCTTGGCAGATATTTACGAGAAGAAAGGTGAGATAGATAAAGCCCTAAACCTCTTAGAAAATGCAAAGAGTGAGAGAACCCCTGCTATTCGCTTCAAAACCCTCTCCTTAAAATTGAAAAAAGGGGAGACAAAAGAGGTAGAGAAGGAACTTGCGAAATACTCTGAAGAACTCCTAAAACCGGAATTCAGATGTTCTAAATGTGGCTATCTCTCCTCTGAGTTTCTATTCCACTGCCCGTCCTGTCAAGCATGGGAGACCTTTGTTAGAGAATGATCCCCTTCGTTCTCATTCTTACCCTCTCCTTCCAAAGCGAATATACAAAAGCTCTGAAGAATTTTCAAAATCATAACTATGATAGAGCTCGACAGCAGTTCTTAAAAATTTACAAAAGGTATCCCAAAAATAGCAAAATTGATAAGGTCCTCTTCTACCTGGGAAGACTTGAGCCAAATCCTAAAAAGGCGAGGAGTTATTATAAGAGGATAGTGGTCTCTTATCCTAAAAGTAGATTATGGGGAGAATCCCTCCTCTCTATTGCAAAGATAGACTATGCCCTGGGAGATTATGATAGAGCCATAAATAACTTTTACTATCTGATAAAAAACTCTTCAGAGAATTCTCTAATTAACGAAGCAAAGCACTGGTTGAGTGTTCTGGGTGAGAAGGCTAAGCCAGGGAAGACCTATGTAGTTCAAGTAGGTGCATTTAAATCAAGGAAAAATGCAGAGAAACAGATGAATCAAGTTTCAAGGCTCGGTTTTAAGCCCTTTATTGAAAAGGAGGGGGGCTATTTCAAGGTAAGAATAAATTTCTCTACCAAAGAGGAGGCAACCTCTGCCCTTAAGGCTCTAAAAGAGAAAGGGATAGAAGGATTTCTCTTAAAGTAGATGGAGAAGCTCACCCCTCTCCTCTCCCAGTATAAGAGAATAAAAGAGAAATATAAGGATGCCATCCTTCTCTTCAGACTTGGAGACTTCTATGAAACATTTTATGAAGATGCAAAAGTCATCTCCAAAACTCTTGGTCTGACCCTTACCTCAAGACCAGTGGGTAAGAATCAACGCATACCTCTGGCAGGGATACCTCATAAATCCTTAGAAGGCTATCTATCCAAACTTGTAAGGGCAGGATTCAAGGTAGCTATTTGTGAACAACTTGAGGACCCAAGGCTATCAAAGGGAATTGTAAAGAGGGATGTAGTAGAAGTGATAACCCCCGGGACTATTCTAAGACCAGGTCTTTTGAAAGAGAAGGAGAATAATTTCCTC
Source organism: uncultured bacterium (assembly GCA_964634335.1). Classification (GTDB taxonomy): domain Bacteria; phylum Hydrothermota; class Tepidihabitantia; order CAYHGV01; family CAZWJY01; genus CAZWJY01. The sequence goes on along the minus strand of CAZWJY010000019.1, from coordinate 9,957 downwards.
GCATCTATAATAGGGGATAAGAACAGGATAGGTCTTGCTTTTGCAGACTTATCCACTGGAGAATTTTTCCTCACAGAGATAAATAATTCAGAGCTTAAGGAGGAGCTCGATAGATTAGAGCCGAAGGAGATTCTTTGCCCTCATACCTCTCCCTTATCTCAAACCCTTGAAGGGATGAACATCCCTATAACCTTTCAGGAGGACTATATCTTTATCTATGAACTCGCCTATGAGAAACTCTGTAAACACTTTGGCACAGCAAACCTGCAGGGTTTTGGATGTGAAGATAAACCCCTTGGTATAAGGGCAGCAGGTGCACTCTTAGATTATTTAGAACAGAACCAACGCTCTTCTCTTCCCCACCTCCGCTCCCTCAAGGTCTATTCCCCATCCCATTTCCTCCTTTTAGACCGTTTCACAAGAAGAAACTTAGAGCTTACTCAATCTATAAGGGATGGCTCAAAACAAGGAAGTCTCTTATCCATCCTTGACTATACCCTGACCCCTCCGGGAAATAGATTATTAAAGAAGTGGCTGCTCTTTCCCCTCTTAGATATAAAGACCATCCATCACCGTCAGGATGCGATAGCAGAGTTTCTCCAAAACCCCTATTTATTAAAGGAGCTTCAAAACCATCTAAGAAATATAGGAGACCTTGAGAGACTATCCTCCAGGATAGCCTGTGAAAAGGCATCTCCCAGAGAATTTATAAATCTAAAGGACTCCCTAAAAGTCATCCCGGATATAAAATCTCTCCTAAAGGGTGTAAATTCCATCCTCTTAAAAGAACTCTATTCAAGGATAGAAGACTTCTCAGGACTTGTAAAGAGAATAGAAGATACCCTTGTGGATAATCCTCCAAATGTAATAACCGAGGGAGGACTTATAAAATCAGGAATAGATAAGAATTTAGATGAACTTAAAGAAATTTCCCAGAATGTAAAGGAATGGATTATCAGACTTCAAGAAGAGGAGAGGCGACGAACAGGGATTCCAAATTTGAGAATTAACTATAACTCTGTATTTGGATACTATATTGAAGTTACAAAGTCCTACCTCCATCTGGTACCTAAGGATTACATAAGGAAGCAGACTCTTGTAGGGAGTGAAAGATTTATCACCCCAAAATTGAAGGAGTATGAGGCAAAGGTATTAAATGCTGAAGAGAGAATAAAATCCATAGAGTATGAAATCTTCTTAGACTTGAGAAAGAGAGTAGCTGAAGATGCCGGAAGGGTTCAAGACTTAGCTCAAGTAATTGCAGAACTTGATGTCCTATCATCCTTAGCAACAGCATCAAGGATAGGAGGGTATAAGAGACCAGAGGTATTTGAGGGGGATGAGATTATGATAAAAGGGGGAAGGCATCCTGTTGTGGAGAGATTACTCCCCTCTCCTTTCATTCCCAACGATACCTATATGGATACCAGGGGAGAACAGATTCTACTCATTACCGGTCCCAATATGTCAGGAAAATCTACCTACTTAAGACAGGTAGCCCTTATAGTTATCCTTGCCCAACTCGGCTCTTTTGTCCCAGCAGAGAAAGCAAAGATAGGAGTAGTGGATAAAATCTTCACAAGGATCGGAGCCTCAGATGATTTGTCCAAAGGTGTTTCTACTTTTTTAGCAGAGATGATAGAGACAGCCAATATACTAAACAATGCTACACAGAGGAGTCTTATAATCCTTGATGAAATTGGAAGAGGAACTGCTACCTATGATGGTCTGGCTATAGCCTGGGCAGTTGTAGAGTATCTGCATGAAAATCCAAAGCTAAGGGCAAAGACCTTATTCGCCACCCATTATCATGAACTCACAGAGATCGCAAAAATCTTAGAGAGAGTGAAAAACTATCACTTTACGGCAAAGGAATACAGAGATGAAGTAATATTCCTAAGAAAACTCTATCCTGGTCCATCCAATCGGAGCTATGGGATAGAGGTGGCAAAACTGGCAGGCTTACCAGAGGAAGTAACTCAGAGGGCAAAAGAGGTAATAAAAAACTTTGAGAAAGGAGGGGAGTTGAGTTTAAAGACCATCTCTCCTAAGAATATCTACCAACTATCCTTCTTCTATCCAGAGTCTCCAATAGTAGAAGAGATTCGCAAGATAGATTTAAACCGTCTCTCCCCTATTCAGGCATTAAACAAGCTTGCAGAATTAAAGAAGAAAGCAGAGGGAAATCAAAGATTTCACATACCATCAAGTCCCTGATATTGACAAAGCCCTAAATTTGAGTAAACTCTTAAATGGAAGAGAGAGGAATTACTACTGTATATATAGAAGACGAAGTCCAGCGCTCCTACTTAGATTACGCAATGAGCGTAATCATAGGTAGGGCTCTGCCTGATGTAAGGGACGGATTGAAACCTGTTCAGCGTAGAATCCTTTACGCTATGTATGAGGCGGGTCTATTCTCTAATAGACCCTTTAAGAAGTCCGCAACAGTAGTAGGTGATGTCCTTGGTAAATACCACCCTCATGGAGATATGGCTGTGTATGATGCCTTAGCAAGGATGGCTCAAGACTTCTCCCTCCGCTATCCCCTTATTGATGGACAGGGAAACTTCGGCTCTATTGATGGAGACGCTCCTGCTGCCTATAGATATACTGAGGCAAGGCTGACAAAACTGGCTGAGGAACTCTTAAGGGACCTGGATAAGGATACTGTAGATTTCACTCCAAATTTTGATGGAAGGCTGAAGGAACCAAAAGTCCTGCCTGCAAATATTCCAAATCTATTATTGAATGGAGCCTCAGGGATTGCAGTAGGGATGGCTACCAACATACCCCCGCATAATTTTAAAGAGCTTGTGAATGGACTCGTGGCACTCATCGACAATCCAGACCTTGATGTCGATGACCTCTTAAAGTATATAAAAGGTCCAGACTTTCCCACAGGAGGAGTAATCCTTGGAAAGGAGGGAATTTATGAAGCCTATAGGACTGGTAAGGGAAAGGTTATAATTAGAGGAAAATTCCAGGTGGAAGAGATAAAGGGTGGAAAGAAGAGGATAGTCATTACTGAAATCCCTCCTCAGCTTAATAAGTCTAACCTTATATCTAAAATCGCCCTTATGGTAAAGGCAAAGAGAATAGAGGGAGTCTCAGACCTTAGAGATGAATCTGATAGAGAGGGGATAAGAATTGTTTTGGAACTTAAAAGAGATACAGAGCCAAAGGTTGTCCTCAATCAACTCTATTACAATACCCCACTCCAGACTACTTACGGGATTATCCTTTTAGGACTGGTTGATAATACACCAAGGGTCTTAAATCTTCTTGAACTCTGTAAGAACTTCTTAGATTTTCGCTACCAGACCGTATTCCGCAGGACAGAGTTTGAGTTAAAGAAGGCATCAAAAAGAGCACATATCTTAGAAGGTCTTAAGAAAGCCCTTTCTAATATAGATAGAGTGATAGAGTTGATAAAGAAATCAAAGGATTCTGAAACAGCAAAGGAGAAACTCATAAAAGAGTTTGAACTTACTGAGACCCAGGCTACTGCCATATTAGAGATGAAACTGGCAAGACTTACCTCCTTGGAACAAGGGAAGATAGAAGAAGAGTATCTATTTCTGATAAAGGAAATTTCGAGATTGGAGAATCTCCTCAGCTCTCGTCAATCTATTATGGAGGTTATAAAGAAGGAACTCTTATCTCTAAGGGAGAAGTTTGGTGATGACCGAAGAACTATGATTATTGAGGGAGAAGTAGAAGAACTGATGCAGGAAGACCTGATAGCTGAAGAAGAAGTAGCTATAATCATAACCAATGAAGGATATATAAAGAGGATGCCTGTCTCTCTTTACAAACGACAATTGAGAGGAGGAACAGGGAGAATAGGAATGATTGTGTCTGAAAGGGATTTTGTTAAAGGTATCCTTACTGCATCGACCCATGACTATCTCCTCTTCTTTACAGATAGAGGACGTTGTTATTGGTTAAAAGTATATGATATACCCGAAGGGTCATACCAGTCCAGAGGAAGGTCTATTGTCAACCTGTTAGAATTAGAGAAGGAGGAACGGATAACCTCTTATCTTGCCATAAGTGAGTTCGTGAAAGGAAAATTCATTTTTATGATTACAAAATCCGGAAAGGTGAAGAAGGTGTCCTTAGAGGAGTTTTCACACCCAAGGAGGAAAGGGATTCTATCTATAAATCTTGATGAAGGAGATGAACTCATCCATACTCTCCTTCTCTCTGGTAAAGAAGATATAATGCTCATCTCTTCTCAAGGTAAAGCACTCAGGTTTTCTGAATCCTTGGTAAGACCTATGGGAAGGATGGCTACAGGGGTAAAAGGTATGAGCTTAAGAAAAGGAGATAACCTTATAGGTGGAGTATCAATAAAAGAGGAAGAGATGCTCCTCTTAATAAATAAGAAAGGGTTGGGTAAGAGAGTAGATTATAAAACATTCTTATCAAAGGGGAGAGGAGGGATGGGTATGATATGTGCAAAAATTTCTCAGGGGTCAGGACCACTCATAAAAGCTCTGGGAGTGAAAGAGAAAGATGAGATTATTCTCATTACTAAATTAGGAACGGTATTGAGATTAAAGGTGAGTGAGATAAGAAAACAAGGAAGGAATACTGTGGGAGTGAGGCTAATAAAGTTGAGAGAGAACGATGAGGTGGTTGATGCAACAAGGGTTTCCTACGAAGAGTAGAAGGGTCTCATGGGAGAAATACTTTATGCAGATTGCTCAACTTGTAGCCACCCGCTCCACCTGTCTAAGAAAGAAAGTAGGAGCAATCTTGGTAAAGGATAGACGGATTCTTACTACAGGCTATAATGGAGCACCAAAAGGGTTACCTCACTGCTTAGATTTGGGTTGTTTGAGAGAGAAATTGAAAATTCCTCCTGGAGAGAGAATCGAGATATGCAGGGGTGTCCATGCTGAACAGAATGCTTTAGTCCAGGCAGCCTATTTTGGAATTTCAGTAGAAGGAGCTACCCTTTACTGTACCCATCAACCCTGTATTACCTGCACAAAACTTCTTATAAATGCAGGGATTAAAAAGATATACTTCAAAGAACCCTACCCTGATGAGCTGGCTGAGTCTATGCTCAGGCAGGCAGGAATAGAACTAAAACAGATAAAAGGAGGAGAGATATGATAAAAAGAGCTATAACAGTAGGGTTGACGACCCTATTTGTTGGAGGTTGTCTATTTACAAGTAGGAAGGAGAACCTTCAGTATCTTAAAGAGATGGTAGAGAAGAAACCTATGGACCCAAAGCTCCATTATAAACTCGCAGACCTCTACTGCAGATTGGACTCTGCCTCTCAAGCCATAGAGGAGTATAAAACCCTAATTAAGCTGGAAGCAAAAGAGGCAGATGATTACTGGCTCAGAGTGAGAATAGCTTCCTTTTTAGGACTCGAACCCTTTCCTATAATTTCTCTTAATACATCTGGTCGTTCTCCATCCTTCTCTCTTGATAGCAGATATATAATTTATGAGGCACCAACACCAAAAACCTTTTCTGTTTTTATTTTTGACCTTCAAGATACCCTTATAAAAAGGGTTACAGAGGATTCTTTACTTAATGTCCAACCATATTTTATGCCTGATGGAGAACATATAGTCTTTGCCTCTTTGAGAAAAGAAGGTTTTGGAATATATGAGATAGGTATAGACGGAAAGGGTTTAAAGAAATTGAATCCAGAATCCCTATGGGCTACCAGCCCATCAGTATCCCCTGATAGTAGATGGATAGCCTTTGAAGGGTGGACAAAGGAGAACAATGCCCGAGAGATATGGACCTATGATTTAAAGAAGAAAGAGTTTAGGAAACTTACTAATAATATCTATACAGATGGACGTCCCAGATTTTCTCTGGACAGTAAAAGAATTGTATTCCATTCTAATAGAGACCTCAATTATGAGATATATATGATGGATATAGATGGGAAAAATCTCAAAAGACTCACCCATCATCTTGCTAATGATGGTAATCCAAGTTTCTCTCCAGATGGTAAGATAGTAGCTTTTGCCTCAGATAGAAAGGATGACAACTTTGAGATATATTTTTTGAATCTCCAGACATCAGAATTGATAAGAATAACCCACAATTCTGAAAAGGATGATAAACCTGCCTTCTCTCCTGATGGACACTGGCTTGCATTCCAAAAGGAGAAGGTCCTCTATCTTATGGACCTCACCTCACCTATAACAAGAGCAGCATTAGCCAAAAAACTGGAGCTAACTCAATAAATTATAGAACAGTTGCTATTCCTACCTTCCCCTTTTTATTGAATATTCTGGCTACTGGGTTACATTTTATAGTAAATAGAAGAACTACCTTAGCCTTAGTTATATCTCTATACTCTGAAAAGAAATAGAAATTTGCCTGACCCTTTGCTATCACTAAATCAGCCCATTTAAAGCCTTCCATTATTTCTTCAGATAATTCTTCATAAAGAATCCCAAGGGTATCAGGACCCGATGGAATTATCTTACCTACTATTTGATCCAATCCTACATCTTTTGCATCTCTATAAATTACATCACTGGTTATCATTCCTCCCCTAACACTTGCTATTATCTCTTTCCCTCTTAAGAACCTTTCCATAAAGAACCTGTCAAAGGCTATCTCTCCTACATTATCAAGGATATAGAGAATTCTTTTAGCCTTTTCAATCTCCTTGAAAACCTCTCCCCTATTATCTACTGCCAATCCCTGCTTTACCCAACTTCTCAATTCTCTTTCTATGGTTTCAGGATGAAATCTGTATCCCTTACCAACGGTTCTAAAGTCTAAGGAGTTAGCCCACACCGTCCACAGAAATAACTCCTCATCTCTTAATCTCCCAGCGATATCGAGACATATCTTAT
>CAZWJY010000019.1:521-3099 GCA_964634335.1 uncultured bacterium | reverse complement strand
ATACAGGGAAAACAGTAGGGAGTGAGTTTCAAAATCTAAACCCTATAGATATCCAGTGAGTCATACCAAGTTCTCCGTAAGGGAGAAAGGCATAATCTATTTTTATGTTTCTATACTCTACCCCTAAACCGGAGCTAAATCCACTCATCACCCCTAAAGTCTCTATGGACTGAGGACCTGTATGATAACCCAGTCTTAGCTTTACAACATCTACTTTATATTCTCCTCCAACAGAGAGATAAGCCCTTCTATTCTCAGAGATATCAATATCAGAAGCGATGACAAAAACATCAGAGAGGGAGAAACTCCCACCTATTCTTAAAGAGATAGGGGGACGAAACCAATCCCCCTCTGAATAGTATATTCCAGGTCCAAAATCCCTTACAGAAATTCCTACCCTCCAGAAGGGAGAGAAAGAACTCAATAACCCTATATCCAAAACAACACCTGTCCCTACACAGGGTCCAAGATTCTCATAGAGAAATTTTACAGAGGCACCTACTCCCATTCTCTTTCTGAATTTATAAGCATAAGAGAAGAACCCGATGGTAGAGGAGGCAATATATTTTCCTTTCAGTCTATTTGAAGCATCATAGGACTCAATCTGACTTTCAGATAATAAAAGTCCTGTTCCAAAGCTATAGTAGGAGAAACACCCAAACTGATTATGGAATCCAGTAATCCATCTCCTATATCCAAATATTCCTTCGGGTCTACTTATCTGTGAAAGTCCAGCAGGATTCCACCAGCCTGCTGTAGCATCATCAGATACTCCTACGAAAGCACCGCCCATCCCAGCGACCCTTGTGCCATACCCTGTGCGTAGAAGAGCAAGAGTATAGTTTTCCGCTTTTGAAAGATTAATAGAGAGAAGAAGACCCAATAGACCCATCACTCTCATCATCGTCTCCCCCTTGGTAATATCACAAACCTTTTGGCTATACTCCTATCCTGAAATTTAAAAAGATAGATATAAACCCCTGGTGACAACCATTTTCCCTTCTCATCCTTTGCCTCCCATTCTATGGTATGTCTTCCCATCCTAAACTGTTTATTAACTACGGTATTTATAAACTCTCCAGCCTGGGAATAGACTCTCAAAACCACTCTTCCATCCTCAGGCAAAGAGAAAACAAAATTTGTCTTTTCTCTGAAGGGATTCTCATAGTTGTGAATAGATAGAGCGGGTCTTAAGGTTGTAACCAATGAGGCGCTATCCTTTATTGCAGGGATAAGAGCAGAAGAGGCATAGACTATAGTAGTATCCACAGCATCTTCTGGAACAGACTCCCCTGAGGTCCAATCTATCTGCTTTTTAGGTGGAGTAATTTTAACTACTATGCTTCTGCTCTCTGCAGGACCGAGAGAGTCTATATCTGGCTTTCCATCCCCATTGGTATCTTTAAGCAGCTCTATTCCAGTAGAGTCAAATGTTTCAGCTCTCCAATTACTCACAGTCTCTATGTTCACTACTTTCCAATCCTCTCCCCTATTTGTTACCTTGAGGATATAAGACTTTGTGAATCCTGGAGAGACTATTCCAGACTGAGTGGGTTCAATAGTGATTCCCTTCTCTACCTCAATATTTAAAACAATATATGCTGTATCACTCATCAAGGTATTAAGAGAATATCCTTTTACTATGAGAGTATCTGTCTCCACTTCGGTTGTGAAGGGAGCGGTAATTCTAAGTTTTATATCTCTCCTACCTCCTCCTTCAATAGGTCCTGTATCAGGAATCCCATCATTATTAGAATCTGAAAGAGTATCAACACCAGCAGAATCACAGAGTTCTATTCTCCAATCCTTAGGGACTTTTTCCAAAAGGAGATTTACTGTATCCTGAGAACCCGTAAGGTTTATCACCTGAATATTGCATAGCTTAGTCATACCAGGTTGAATGGATACAGACTGATCAGGCTCTACAAGAATACCCCCCTTCTGGGCTATTATCTTTGTGAAGAGTATAACCATATCATTCTCCATCGTATCTACAGATGATATCCCCTTAATTACTGTGACATCTATATCATTGGAAGCCACATTTGTGGGTGGAGTAATCCTTACCCTTATACTAATGACTCCACTGTCGGGTTTTATAGGACCAGTATCTATAATCCCATCAAGGTCTGTATCGTGTAAAGTATCTATCATTGAAGAGTCATAAAACTCAATCTTCCAATCAGGCAGGTTCTTCTCAATCACAAGGTCTACGACATCTTCAGAATTTCCATAGTTTATAACTGAGACGGCATAAGTAATAGGAATTCCAGGAGAGGTAGAATCCGACTGGTCGGGCTCTAAGGAGATGTCTGCCAGTTTTTCTACCTCAGTCCTTGTAAGAAGAACAACGGTATCACTCTCGGTAGTATCAAGGGAAGAGGAAGCTTTTATCACAGTGATATTAGAATCTCCAATCGCGATTGTATCTGGAGAAGTAATCTCCACCATTATCCTCCTTTTTCCTCCAAAAGGTGGAACTCTTCCCACATCTGGAATATTATCAAAGTCAGAATCTGTAAGTTCTGCTTTAGTAGAATCATAAATTTTAACACCCCATGGGGGAGAATTATTTTCA
>CAZWJY010000019.1:0-511 GCA_964634335.1 uncultured bacterium | reverse complement strand
TCCTCATACATACCTGCATTAATGACCCATAAATCATAGATTTTAGCCTCTCCAGGTTTTATAGAGCCTGACTGATCAGGTTCTATTATTACACAAACCTCTCCCCTGATTCGTATATGAGTGGAGAGGATAGCAATATCTGTCTGGAGCGGGTCAAAAGAGGAATATCCTCTTATCACTGTAGTATCTACTTCTCCTTCTATTGCAGTTGCAGGTGGGGTAATCTTTACTTTTATTTTAACCTTCTTATCAGAGCCGATGGGTCCTGTATCTATCTGCCCATCATTATCCGTATCTTTAAGAGGGGCTCCGGTAGAATCGTAGAGTTTACATCCCCATCCAGGAAGATTCCTCTCAACAGTAAGGTCAACAACATCCTCTTTATCACCATTATTAATCACCCATAAATCATAGATTTTAGGAACTCCTGGTTTTGTAAACCCTTCCTGGTCAGGTTCAAGAGTAATATAGGCTTTATAAGGTTCATAAGAGACTCTAACTTCATAAAGGG
>CAZWJY010000018.1:10365-17109 GCA_964634335.1 uncultured bacterium | reverse complement strand
AAGGTCAAAGATGGTAAGTCCTGAGGCTAATTTTGGATAGAAATCTGTAGACTTCTGGGGCATCCTCTCTTTCTGTCTTGCTACCCTCTCTACCTGAGTAGCCTTTGTAGGGTTTAATAGGAAGGCTATCTGGAACTCCCCCTTTCTAACCTTCTCCATTGCCTCTCCTGCCTCTCTTTCATAGCGTATATGTTCCTCCACCTTTTCAGAAGGTATGCCGAGGATATTCTCAATTATTAGAGAATGTAGGATGGTGACATCAAGGGTCCGATACTCTTGACTCCTGTTTTTGACAAACTCTTCAAGCACAGACTCATCTTTCAAGGTGAGTAGATATGAGCCCTGAAGTGTATACATCCCAAAGGAATGGAGAGAGGCGAGTTCCTTTAGTCTATCTTTTATCTTCTCAGCCGCTATCTCCTCTAAATGGAAATACTTCCCCATCTCTTCCAGCACCCTTCCCATCTCAAGTTCCTTAAGATTGAAGATGAGTCTGTGGGTAGGGAGGATTAAAAGACCAGGGTCAAAGAGATTCACTAAGGTGACCATCCTGTAGTTGAAGGGGGCAAGAGGGTCAGGGTTGGTCTTCTTAATCTCATTTCTGTAGCTTAGGGAGGTTTCATAGCGGTGATGTCCGTCTGCAATGAGCAGGACCTTATCCCTCATAAGACCCTTTACCTCTTCTATTACCTCAGAGTCTTCCTCCTTCCAGAGCCTATGGGTTATTCCAAACTCATCCCTCACCTCTATCTCCGGGGGTCTCTGGGTAGTATGTTCAAATGCCCTATTTATCCTATCCTCCTTATCTGAATAGAGCATAAAGACATGTCCTAAGTTCTTTCTTGTTGCCCTCATCATCTTGAGTCTATCCTCTTTTGGTTTAGAAAGGGTCTTCTCATGGGGGAGGACTATCCCTTTTTCAAACTCCTCAAGCCTGAGGGCAGCCACAAGTCCCTTTCTTAGATGCCTCCCATCCCTCTCAAACTCCTGATAGTAGAGATAGAAGGCGGGCTTCTCATCCCTTATAAGAATCCTATTCTTCTGCCACTCCTCTATCCTCTCCTTGGCAAGCTCGTAGCGGTTATCCTCCTTAGGAAGGACAATCCTCACATAGTTATAAGGGTGGCGGTTATAATACCTCTCCTGAAGCTCTGGGGTTATCTTATCATAAGGTAGGGTGATTACTGAGGCAATCTCTTCTATCTCTTCTCTGTTATACCTTATTCCCCTGAAAGGTCTAATTTCAGCCATTATCCTCCCTTTAAGGTATCTCTCACCAGCTCTGCTATCCCTATACCTGCCCTCTTCTGCCCCTCAGAGGTCTGGGCACCTATATGAGGGGTGAGGACTACATTCTCCAGTTCTAAAAGTCTGTTACCGATAGGCGGTTCCTTCTCATAGACATCTATCCCTGCACTCTTTACTTTCCCTGACTTTAAGGCTTCATAGAGGGCATCCTCATCCACTATCCCTCCCCTGGCACAATTTATAAGGACAACCCCATCCTTCATCTTCTCAAACTCCTCTCTGGATATGAGGTGTCTTGTCTCATCTGTTAAGGGTGTATGGATGGAGATGAAGTCCGACTCCTTTAAGAGATTATCAAGGGTTGTAAGTTCTGCTACATCAGATGAGGATACATAGGGGTCATAGGCAATGACCCTCATTCCTAAAGCCTTTGCCCTCTTTGCAAGCTCCTTTCCTATCCTCCCTATCCCTATTATTCCAAGGGTCTTCCCATAGAGTTCAAACCCTTTCAGTCTCTTCTTCTCCCATTTCCCTTGCTTAAGGCTTGTGGTTCCTTCCACCAGAGGTCTTGCATTGGCAAACATCATAGCCAAGGAGAGCTCTGCAACAGATATAGATGTAGCCTCTGGAGTATTGAGGACCTTTATCCCTCTCTCCTTTGCTGCCTCTCTATCTATATTGTCAAGTCCTACCCCTGCCCTTCCTATGACCCTTAATTTCTTTGCTGCCTCAATCACCTCTCTGGTTACCTTTGTGGCACTACGCACGATGATGGCATCATATTCAGGGATGGTAGCTATAAGCTCCTCCTTTGGAATTCCTGGTTTCTCATCTACTTGAAACCCTTCTCTTTTTAAGATTTCAACCCCTTCCTTTGCAATGGGGTCAGTGATTAAGACCTTCATCTCTCCTCCTATTTTAAACCCAGAATCTCATTTATATTTTCTATCAACTCCTTGAGTTCTGTAAGGGTCAAATCACCCATATGGGCAATCCTGAAGGTCTGCTCCTTCAGTTTCCCATACCCATTGGAGATAGAGAAGCCTCTCTTACCAAGCTCTCCAATGAGGTCCTTTACAGAAATATTCCTCGTATTCTTGATTGTTGTTACCGTCACAGACTCATAGCCTTTCTCTGCAAAGAGGTCAAAGTATCTCCTTGCCCAATCTCTTGTATACTCTGCCATATCTAAGTGGCGTTTGTATCTATTCTCCATACCCTCTTCAAGGATTCTATCAAGCTGTCTATCCATAGCCTGCATAAGGGATATACCAGGGGTAGTGGTGGTCTGCTTACGTTCATCAAAGTATTTACGCATAGTGATGAAGTCGAAGTAGTATCCCCTCCCTTTTACAGTCTTTGCCTTCTCAAATACCCTCTCGGTCAGAGTGATAACCGCAAGACCAGGAGGTAGGGCAAAGCACTTCTGAGATGAGGAGAGGCATACATCTATCCCCAATTTATCTATCTCTATTCTGTCTCCCATCAAGGAGCTTACCGTATCTACAAGCCATAGGACATCAGGGTATCTTTTCATCACCTCTGCTATCTCTTCTATAGGGGCTCTTACACCTGTTGATGTCTCGTTATGGACAAGGGTCATCGCCTCGTATTTACCTGTCTTGAGCTTTTCCTCTATCATCTCAGGTTTTATAGCTTTTCCCCATTCTAAGGATATGGTATCCACTTCCTTATCACAGGCCTGAGCAATCTTTGCCCAGCGCTCAGAGAAGGCACCGTTTGTGCAGCAGAGAACCTTTTTATCTACACAATTCCTTATAGCCCCTTCCATAAGACCTGTTCCTGATGAGGTAAAGACCATAGCATAGTTTTTGGTATTTAAAGCCTTCTTAAGCTTATTCACTATCCCTACATAGAGGTCAGAAAACTCAGATGACCTATGACCAATCATATAGGCGGTTTGGGCTTTTAAGATATCCTCCCTCACTTCTGTTGGACCGGGGATAAATAACTTCTTATGCATCTTAACCTCCTTTCTAACCATTATACCCCATATATCTCCTCAGTCAACTCTTAGATTTTTGTCTCAATTACTTTTACAAATACCCTCCTCCTCCTTGGTCCGTCAAACTCACATAGGAATATCCCCTGCCAGGTGCCAAAGAGGATTTTACCATCCTCAAAGAATACACTCCTTGATGAACCCACAATGGCTGCCTTTATATGGGCATCCGCATTACCCTCAGTATGGTGATAGGGGAGATTATGGGGTGCTATCCTTGTGAGGGCTTCGGTAATATCCTTAGTTACACTTGGGTCATAGTTTTCATTTATGGTGATGGCAGCAGTGGTGTGGGGAACATACATAATACAGATTCCAGATTTCACTCCACTCTTTTTGATAATCTCTTCTATTTTAGAAGTAATGTCTACCAGTTCAGTCCTGGAATGGGAAGAGACCTCTATCGTATACACCATTAGGCTATTTTACCCGATTCCTTAAGGTTGTCAAGTTCCTGGTTAGTATTGACTTTTCTACTATTCTGGATAAGATATAGTATGAGTGAAATTAGAGGGATTTTTGCCCGTCAGATCTTAGATTCAAGGGGAAACCCTACTCTGGAAGTAGAATGTTATTTAGAATCAGGGGATATAGGGGTTTCTCAGGTTCCCTCAGGGGCATCCACAGGAAAGTATGAGGCATTAGAGTTGAGGGATAAAGGGAAGGAGTTTATGGGAAAGGGGGTAGAGAGGGCAATAAGGAATGTTAATGAGATAATATCTAAGAAGCTCATAGGGATGGATGTCTTAGACCAGAAAAGTATAGACAGGACTCTTATAGAACTGGATGGTACTGAGAATAAATCCAAATTAGGAGCCAATGCCATTCTTGGAACCTCTGCAGCCTGTTTAAAGGCAGCCGCGGATTTCCTCTCCCTCCCTCTCTATCAGTATATAGGCGGGATAAGGGCAAGGGTCCTCCCTGTCCCTCTCTTAAATATATTGAATGGTGGTGCCCATGCCCCTAATAACCTATCTCTTCAGGAGTTTATGATTGTCCCCTCAGGAGCAGAATCCTTTAGACAGGCTCTGAGATGGGCAGTAGAGGTGTATTACAGTCTAAGAGGACTTCTTGAAAGGAGAGGGCTATCAGCTCTTGTAGGTGATGAAGGGGGATTTGCCCCAGATTTAAATAGTAATGAGGAAGCCCTTGATCTTATCATAGAGGCTATAGAATACGCGGGCTATAAGCCAGGGAAGGAGATATTCTTAGCTCTCGACTCTGCGGCTAATGGATTCTACAAGAACGGTAGATATCTCCTGAAACCTGAAAATCTTTCCCTAACCTCTGAACAGATTGTTGAACTTTATGAGAGTTGGATAAAGAGATATCCCATCATATCTATTGAAGATGGTCTTGCTGAAGATGACTGGGAGGGATGGAAAATTCTTACCCAAAGCCTTGGGGATAAGATTCAAATTGTTGGGGATGATATATTTGTTACCAATCTGAAGAGAGTAGAGAAGGGAATAAAAGAAGAGATTGCTAATGCAGTCCTTATCAAACCAAACCAGATTGGTACCATTACAGAGACCCTTGAATGTATAGAACTCTCCCAGAGATATGGATATGCCACAGTGATTTCTCACCGTTCAGGAGAGACAGAGGATACCTTAATTGCTGACCTTGCAGTAGGGACAGGTTCCTACCAGATAAAGACAGGAGCTCCAGCAAGGGGGGAGAGGGTTGTAAAGTATAACAGACTATTAAAGATAGAGGAAGAGATAGAAGGGTTATTCTCAGGGGTTTATGCCTTTAAGAAGAATAGATGAGGAAGAAGAGGAGATATGGTAGACTCATTCTCATCCTCACAGGGGTTTTCATTCTTGGTCTCTTATTCTTGGGAGGTCCAAATGGATTGATTCATATCCTTTCTCTAAGAAAGAGGAAGGCAGAACTGGAGAGGGAGCAGGAGATCTTGAAGGCAAAAATAGAGATTTTAAAATATGAGAGATATAAACTTAAATATGACCCCAATTATATAAAGAGGATAGCTAAGGAGAGATTTAGAATGAGAGAAAAAAAGGAGTAGTTAGGGCTTGACAGAGAGAATGGCTGGGTTATATTTTAAAGGATGCGGTTGGCTTTAATCCTATTCCTCTTAAGCGGAGGAGAGTATCACCCCACTACCTTTATTGTCCCCCCTTTTAAGCATACTATGGGGTTCTATCGGGCATCGAGATTCTATATAGCCCTTTTCTTAGGCAAAGGGTTCAGATTTGATGACCCTGAGGGTCTGGCTTGTGTAAAATTAAAGGAACTTGATAATCCAAAGACTACAAGGGATGATGACCAGTTGACCCTCTTTGGGGTGAACTCAGGTGCTTCCCAAATCCTCTATAATGTGGGATTTGCTAAACTGGCTGAATATGGTAGACCAGGTTCAAAGGAGGGAGAGTTTCTCCATCCTCATGGAATTGCAGTTAATCCTGATGGTGATATATTCATTGCAGATACAGACAATAATAGAATAGTAAAACTCCATTACCACAATGGGGAGTTGGAATGGGTGAAATCGGTAGGTGGTTTTAACCATCCAATAGATGTTGCCTTGGACTCTAAGAATAATCTGTATGTTACAGATACAGAGAACTCTCAAATAGTGGTTCTGGACTCCTCACTTATAGTTAAGGCAGTATTTAAAGAGAATCTAATCCATCCCTCCGCAATTGCAGTCATCGATAAGGATGAGAGATACAACAACAATAAGGATGACTTTATAGCAGTGGTAGACCTGGGGAACACAAGACTCCAAAAGTTCACCACTTCAGGTAAACCTATAGCCAGTATCACCGCAAGGGACATCGGACTTTCCTCTGCCTTCTTTGCCTATGTAGCCATAGATAGAAATGGGAACATCTATGTCACTGATAAGGTAAATCACCAGATTCATAAGTTTGACCATAACCTATCCTATATAATCTCCTTTGGAAGAGAGGGAACTGAGGTGGGTGAGTTTATCTCTCCCAGAGGTATAGCCATTGGCAGAAGATATGGGCAGGTCTTTATAGCCGAGGCTGAAGGGGGACAGTATTACTGGATAGGTATGGATGGTTATGTGATAGGATGCTTCCCCCCAGAATTTACCCAGGAGGAGCCCGGAACTACCCTCGACCTATATCTTACAGAACAGGCTATAGTGAAGCTTGATATCTATGATGAAGAGAATAACCTCGTGCGGTCCTTTGCTCCTCCCCATAACCAACCACCAGGGGAGGTTCTAATAGTATGGGATGGGAGAGATAATAACGGTAACATAGTCCCTCCAGGTGAATATACGATAAAGATAAGTCTTAAGAATACCTATGTGACGAAGAGATACTCTAAGAAGGAACTCCTGACAAAGGTGAGATGCATAGGGTCTTAATTCTTTTAATACCCCTTTCTATATCTTTTGCTTCTAATAAGTATTCAGCGGATATTGAGGACTTAGATGCGAGTGCAAGGACAGTAGGGATGGGAGGGTGTGGAAT
>CAZWJY010000018.1:2584-10355 GCA_964634335.1 uncultured bacterium | reverse complement strand
CCCTTCTGGTAGCGCTCTATTAGAGAACTCAAAGATTATGGGGATGCATTCTGAGAACTTTGGAGGGGTAGTGAAGAATGATTTTCTGGGTGCTGTCTTCCCTGCACAGGGACAGAGTTTTGGGGTTGCTCTCTATCACAACGGTGTCCCAGACATCCTTGTCAACCCTATCCTCCCTCATCCTGATGAGGAACCGAGTGACTCAAATCAGCCCTATGGAGGGAGAATGGTGAATGCTCACCAATGGATTCTATATCTCAACTATGCAAAGAACTTCTCTTCTCTCTCTCTTGGAGGGAATCTGAAATTTATCTATCACCACTTAGGGGTAGGCTCAGCCTATGGGATGGGTATAGACTTCGGTCTCCTCATCCAACCATCAAAGGGGTTGAGAGTGGGTTTGAGGGTCAGAAACCTCTCCACATCTCCTCTATTTTACTCCACTAATACCAGAGAGTTTATGATACCCAGACTATCTCTGGGTATTGCTAAGGGATTCAGTATTAAAGAGCATAGTATTCTCTTTACACTGGAAGGAGAAGCCAATTTTGAGGGGATAGGGGAGTTCTCCTATGCAAGGATAGGTGGGGTAAGTTTGGAAGAGAGGATAGGGATAGAGTATACCTTTAAGAGGGTAATCTCTCTTCGTATGGGTCTATGCCATAGAGTCCTCTCCCTTGGCATTGGCGGAACCTACCAGCGGTACTTTTTAGATTATGGGTATCAGGACTCAGAGATCAAGAGTAGCCACCGCATCTCAGGAGGGATAAGATTCTAAGCCCTGAAATAGGAAGGAAAGGGATTCATCTCACTTCCCTTTTTGTTCCTGTTATCTATTACTTCATTTTAGAGAAGTGGGAAGCCCTTTTGGCCTGCGGTGCGTTTACTGCAGGTTATATTTTAATAGACTTCTTAAGGCTGAAGAATAATGCAGTTAAAAGTGTCTTTATCATCATCTTTGGCTCTCTGATAAGGAGGAAAGAGTTGAGGAGTTTTACCGGGGGAACCTATCTACTCCTGGCTCTCCTTTTATGTATGCTTGTCTTTGATAAGGAGGTATTCCTTGCTGCTGCTGCTTTTCTTATCATTGGAGATACTATGGCTGCTATCACAGGTCAGTTCTTGGGAAGGGTAAGGATATTCAGAAAGAGTCTTGAGGGGACCCTGTCCAACTTCCTATCCTGTGTTCTCATAGCTCTCCTCTTATCAAAGCTCCCTGTCCCTCCTACCGGGGTCTCTCTCCCTTTAAAGATAGGGGTGATAGGGGCCATATGTGCCTCTATTGTTGAACTCCTCCCTTTTAGGATAAATGACAATGTAGCTATACCTGTTGTAGCAGGGACTGTTATGCAGATAGGGAAGATAGTTATGTAAGGAGGTGAAAATGATTCAAATTATACTCATCCTCTCCCTCAGTTTGGGAAAGGAGATAATAGATAGGGCGAGGGAGTTGTGTATAGATGGAAGCTATAAAGAGGGGATAGAAGTTTTAAACCAGGGGCTCTCTAAGGCTTCTAAACAGGATAGTTTTGATATACTCTTAGAGATTGGTGATATATATCTTGATAAACTGAGAGACTTCCCTAAGGCAGAGAGCATATACAAAAGTCTTACAAAACTCTATGAGAAATCTAAACTCTTAGGGGATATCTACTACAGGCTTGGACTTGTAAAGGAGAAGGAGGAGAACTGGATAGATGCTGCCAATTACTATCAGACAGTAGTCATAAAATTCCCACAGTCCTCTTATGCTCAGGATGCCTCTTCAAGGATAGAGGGGTGTTTTAAAAAGAACTACTATAAGAAAGCAGCCTTAGTTGATAGTTTCCCTATAACCTATCTGGAATTGGAGGAGAGACTCTCTAAGTTACCTGAGAAAGATAGAACAGAAAAGAAGAAGAGGGAGATCTTGCACGATATGATAAAGCAGAGGCTCCTTGAAAGAGAGGCTATTAAAAAGGGTCTGGATAAGGACCCCTCAGTTTTGAAAGAGTTGAGCAGAGCCCGCCGTAGGATGTTATTAAGAGAGCTTTATAAAAGAGAGATTACAGATAAGATAAAGATAACAGATAAAGAGGTTAAGAGATACTATAAGACCCATAAAAAGGATTTCCTCATCCCTAAAAGGGTAAGGGCAAGAGAGCTGGTAGTGAAGAGTAAAGAGGAGGCAGACTCCTTATTAGAACTATTGAAAAAAGGGGCAGACTTCGACTCCTTGGCCAGAACAAGGTCTGTTGCTTGGACTAAGACAAGGGGCGGTGATATGGGGTTCTTCCCAAAAGGTAGACATCCAGGGATTATAGATAGTATAGCCTTCTCTCTAAAACCAGGAGAGATCAGTGGAGTTATTAAGACCGATACCCTCTATACTATCCTGAAGATAGAGGAGGTTAAACCATCAAGACAGAGGAAATTTGAGGAGGTGAAAGGAGAGATAAGAGGGAGATTGAGAAGGGAGCAACAGAAGGAGATATACGAGAATTATATAAATAGTCTTAAGAGAGCAGCCAAGATAGATACATTCCCCTTAACTAAGGATACCTTAGCTATAGTTAATAATCACCCTATAACAAAGGAGGAATTTGAGGCAAGGATTGAGGAGATTCCACCCTTTGCCAGAGGTGGACTCCAGACAGAAGAGGGAAAGAGGAGATTCTTAGATAACCTTATCCTTGAAAGGCTACTTTTAAAGGATGCTGAAAGGTTGAAACTCTGGCTTGAGGATTCTATCCAGACTGACTTAGAAGGGGTGAGAAGCAGAGCTTTGAAAAGAGCCTTGGAGCGCAAGGAGGTCACAGAGAAGATAGAGGTAAAGGAAGAGGAGATAGAGAATTATTACAAAACTCATAAGACAGAGTTCTTTGTTCCAGAACAGGTGGAGGCAAGGGAGATTGTGGTGGAGAGTAAGGAAGAGGCAGATAGTATAAGGAGTCTCCTGTTAAAGGGAGCAGATTTTGACTCCTTGGCAAGGAAGGTCTCCATCGCTCCTGATAAATATAGGGGTGGAAGTATGGGTGTATTTAAAAGAGGAGAGAAAGAGAAGGCAATAGAGGAGATCGCTTTTAAGCTTAAACCAAAGCAGATAAGTGAGCCTGTAAAGGTTGAGAAAGGTTATGCTATCCTTCAAGTGAAGAGACATATAGAACCCTATATAAAGACCTTAAAGGAGGCAAAAGGAGAGATAGAGAGGAGGCTTAGGATTGAGAAGCGGAAGGAGTTAGAAAAGGCTTTGGAGGATAGGTTATTCTCAACTGCAAAGATAGAAATCTTCTTAGAATGAGGAAGTCTATTGACAAAAGGAGATATTTCTTTAAGATAAAAAGAGCCGGGGTAGCTCAGTTGGTAGAGCACGGGACTGAAAATCCCGGTGTCCGCAGTTCGATTCTGCGCCCCGGCATAATTAAAAGCCTTGACAAAAGTGAAAGGCTTGGTATAATTTTCAAGTTATGGAAGAAAGGGGGGTAAAATGCATAAAGCAGGATTAGTCTTAGCAGCCCTGTTTGTAATGGGTTATGCACAGGTAGACCATTTCGACTTCACCATCGCTCCCGGAGCAAAGACTGCGGGAAAACCTTTCAGTGTAACTATAGAAGCAAAGGATGCGAGCGGAAATCTTGTGGATTTTAATGGTTTTATTACACTCTCTATCCCAAAGGGCGAAATAACACCTACAGAGGTGCGAATGTCGGGTGGAAGGTGGTCAGGCGATGTTACAATCTACTGGGCAGACCCTCAGGTGAAGATAAAATGCGAAGGTGGAGGTAAAAGTAGTGAATCACAACCCTTTGCCGTATCTCCAGGACCTCCTAAGCGTCTCCAGATAATCTTCCCCGGAGAGAAGAGGGCACCCGGGACCCGTGGAAGTGGTAAATCTGGCAAACCCTTTGGTGGTGTTGCCTGGTATACCGGGGTTCCCTGCTCTACCTGGGTCTATTACACAGATGAATGGTGGAATGTGGTAAATCAGGAGATAGAGGTGACATTCACTTCTACGGATAAATACTACAAGACCGAACCAAAATTCCCTTTCAAATTCAGAGGTGAGAGACTTATCTTCTCCACCTTTACACAGGTGGGATGTCCATTCCCTGAGGAGGGATATAAGATACACGATGTATGGATAAAGCCTACAACCAGGACAGATATAGACTCGGATTCCACCACGGGTATAATGCTCATCCCTGATACTATAGTCCACAAGATTCTCCTTGTTTGTCCTGGAGATACACCAGAACCCGGAGCTGAGAATGGGTTGACCCCTGGAAGTAAGGCAAAGGTTTATGCCTTCCATCCTGAAACTCTTTATGTTTATGGAACTGATAAGGCATGGAATGAGGTAAAGGAGAAATATCTCCCACCAGACTCAGTCTGGCTTGAGGCTTCTCCACCAGCAGGGGTAGAGTTCCACTATGGACTTTTAGAGGATACGACAAAGAAGAAAGGGGTCCTAAAGGCGGATGGAACAAAATTCCTTGCCTGGGTAACAACTGACAAGCCAGTGCCAGGAGAATACGGTTTTAGTGTTACAGCAAAGGCTACGAGTCTCCCTTCCTATGATAAATCTCTTGCCTGGGAGGCTATACCAGATTCCATAGAATTTAAAGTGGGTGAGCCTCCGGATACCATTCCAGTAAAGGTTACCACTACACTAACCGTAAAGGTAACAGTTGGGATTCCCGGAACTCCAGAAAGATATCCTTATAAAGGAGAAGAAGTAGACTTTGAGGTTGTTAAAGGAGAGGGAGAGTTTGAGAAGGATTTCGCTTACTCAGATGATAACGGTGAAGCTACTGTTAAATTTACACCTACATCCCCCGGTCCTACAATCATAAAGGCATACCTTCCTAGAATCCAAGAAGTCCGAGAAGTCTCCAATACAAAGACTATAGCGGTTACATCCCCTAAGCCTATATTTGTAAGACCGAACCCCTGGGAGCTTGGTAATAAAGTAAAACTTTACTATGTCCTGGATAAGGATGTGCGTAATGTTACTGTCCTTATATCCGATATCTTTGGAAATATAGTATGGAAAAAGTCCTATGATGAAGGAGACCCTGAGACAAGAGCGGGAACACAGGTTATAGAATGGAATGGAACGAATATGAAGGGTGAAAAGGTTGCCAATAGTATCTATCTTGTTAAGGTTAAGCCAGCTGGTGCAAAAACCCTTCATACAAAGATTGTAGTAGTTAGATAAAGGAGGAGAGATGTTTAAAAAAGTGATAATCTTTACCCTCTTTTTAGGAGTGGGGGTTCTCTTTGCTGACGAGGGTGGATTACCTGGGATGTTTTTAGAAGATGGGGCAGGTGCAAGGTCTATAGCCCTTGGAAAGAGCTTTGTGGGGCTTGCTAATGATGGGGAGGCTACCTATTACAACCCTGCTGGATTGACTCAACTCGTAACCAATGACCTCACCTTTATGGCTGCCACCTTATATGGAGGTGCCAAGCAAGCCTTTATGTGCTATGCCCTCCCCACCAAATACTTCGGGTCATTTGGGTTCTCCTATTCAGGCGCTTATGTATCTGTGGATACAGGGGATTTAGAACCAGGTAGGGAGTTCATATCTGCTGGTTATCACGGTGTCCTTCTCTCTTATGCAAAGGATATCCTCCCTGCCTTCTCAGTAGGACTTACCTATAAGATAGCCTACTGCCCTATCGGAGACTACTCCACTGGGGTAGGACATGGCTTTGACTTGGGGATCCACCTCTTCCCTCAAAGGACAGTCTCCTTTGGTGCTGTGGGTAAGAACTTACTCCAGCCAAGAATTAAGTATGAGGGAGCTGCAGAAGAGGCGGTCTTCCCAAGAATCTTCAGGTTTGGAGCAGCAGTAAAGTTTCTGGAAAACAACCTCATCTTCCTCTCAGACTTACACCTCATCCCTTCCAAGGATACAGCAGATAAATCTATCCTTTATTACAAATTCTTTGAAGGGATAGAGTATCATCCTACATCATCAGCAGCAGTAAGGCTTGGACTCAATTCTAACGAGTTCACAGCAGGTTTTGGACTAACCTTCCCTATGCCTAAGGTAAAACTCGTGACTATGCATGTAGACTATGCATTCCTTCTCCATTATCACTCCCGCTTTCTTCTTGGACCTACCCAGAAGCTCTCCCTCTCCCTACGCTTTGGTGGATTTAAGACCTGGGTGGAGGCAAGACCTTCGGTATTTAATCCTGCTGAGAAAATCACCTGGTTCTATGTCCATATAGGTGCTAAGGGAGAGATTACCCGCTGGCAATTCCTTATTAAGAATTCTCTTGGTGAAGTGGTAAGGTCCTTTGGAGGGTTTGGTGAGATACCCCTTACCCAATCCTGGGATGGAAGGAATGAGTATGGGCAGATAGTCCCTGATGGTAAATACTTCTATGAACTCATCCTTACTGAGGACCATACTCCCAGACGCTATACAGGTCCATTAGTGACCGTTAAATCAAAGATATGAGGTGAGAGCTATGAAGAAAATAGGTCTACTTTTGGCTATCCTTGCAGGGATGAGCCTTGCCCAAACCTTCCCTAAGAAATTCATCGAGAGATATCAGAGGGCTCACCAGAGACTTGAGGATGGGTATTGGGAGCAGGCACTTAAGGAGTATCAGGGACTCTTAAAGGATGCTACTAAGTATGGTTTCTTAGGAGAGACCCAGTTCAGGATAGGAGAGTGTCTATTCAACCTTGGTCGCTATACCGAGGCTGCTAATCAGTTTGAACTGCTCAAGGGAAGTATGGACCCAAGGTATAAGTATCTTGAGCCAGAGATAGAGTATGCCTTAGGGGTATGCTATCTTATGCAGGGTAACTTTGCTATGGCAGAGTCCTATTTTGGTAGAACAAGTCTACCCTCAAGGGCAGCCTTGGGAGAGGGTATTCTCTCTTATAGGAAGGCTTTTATAGAAAAGGAGAAAGAGCTCTCCAAGGAAGATTATCAAGAGGCTTTGCGTAAACTCTCTGGAGAGAAGGGTCCTTTGGCTCTTTTCTATACTGCCAGGTGTTATATCGGTCTTAAGAGGTCCTTAGAGGCTATGGCTGTCTTAAATAAGATAGTAAAACTCTATCCTCATACCAGACATGAAGAGTATGCGAGGTATAATATGGGTGAAGCACTCTTTGCAGTGGATGACTATGCCGGTGCCCTTCTAAAGTTTAGAGAATTCCTCTCAAGATATCCAAAGTCCAGTTTAGTTCCTTATGCCTCTTATAAGTTGGCCTGCTGCCTGTATGAGGAGAGGAGATACGGTGAGGCAGTGGATAGGCTGCGTAGACTTACAGGGTATGATGACCCGAACCTTGTAGCTCATGTCCACTATATTATGGGTATGTGCTATAAAGAAGAGAAACGGTATAGTCAGGCTCTAAGAGAGTTTCAGTGGGTAAGGTCTAACTATCCCAATTCTCTCCTTTCTTTCTACGGAGCCTTTAGGCTATACGAAGTCTATAAGGATGAAGGGAAGAATGAAGAGGCAAGGCTGGCTGCATCCCAATTCGCTCAAGCTTTGAGAGGTTTTGCTGCAACTGAAGAACTCCATGGTCTTGGAGAGTATGTCTCAGGTATGGATAGGTATGAACATAAGGACTATGCGTCAGCACTTGAAGAGTTTAAGAATATCTACCAACTCTATGAGGACTCACCCCTTAGAGAGCCTGCGGCTGCTATGATTCTTCTCTGTGAGAATCGGTTGGGTAGATACGACGATGCAGTGGGATGGGGAAGTTTCTATCTTGAGAAGTATCCGAAATACGAAAAGGGTATGGGGGACTGGAGGG
>CAZWJY010000018.1:0-2574 GCA_964634335.1 uncultured bacterium | reverse complement strand
ATGCCTATTACTACTCAGGAGATAAAGTGCAGGCTGAGAATTACTACCGGAAGGTAAAGGAGGAGTTCTTTGGGACTGAGACTCAGCCTTTAGCCAGAGCTTCCCTTGCCTGGATGTTTTTAGAGCAAAAGAGATATGAACAGGCTCTAAATGAGTTCAGAACGCTTTATACAGCCGGAGGGACAAGGAGTGTACCAGCTATAGTCTTAAGCCTTTTCGGAGCAGGGATTGCTTACTATAACCTGGCTTCAAAGGAGACAGATTCTGCCAAAGCAGCTGAGGGTTATGACTCAGCTCTTGTCTACTTTAATATAGACAAAGAGGGGTATGAGAAACTCGGACTCACCTGTGACTTGGCTATGGAACTTGTTGATGATAACCTCTACTATGCAGGTATGTGCTACTCAAGGCTGGGTTATTATGCCAATGCCCTTGAGGTATGGCAGAAACTCATCTCCGATTACCCAGAATCTCCCAAAGCTAAGGATGGGGGATTGAAGCTGGCTCGTGTCTATTTCTTGGGTCGAAAATACGATGATGCCATCACTGCTGCTACTTGGGTAATGCAACACTTCCCAAATACCAGCGAGGCAGAGGAGGCTCATATCCTTATAGCTCAATCCTATTACAATAATGGGCAGTATGACCTGGCAATGAAGGAGTATCAGAATATCAAGAGAGCTACTCTCAATGACTCAATTGCCAAACTCTCCCAAGAAGGAATTGAAGAGGTATATCGTCTGAAGGCTATTAAGGCAGCCACCCCTCGGGATATGGCAATGGTTATAGCAGAGTTGAGAGCAGAGAACCCAAACTCTCCTTACTTAGCCGAACTCTATTATACCCTTGGAGATAGATATATGGAGGCTAAGGATTATGAAAAGGCTGTGGAGGCTTTTACAGAGAGCGAAGCCAGGGCTGATACCAGTTATCTTGCTGATGCTATGCTGGGAGTAGCTGAGGCATACTATAATCTTAAGGAATGGGCAAAATCCGCAGACGAGTATGCAAAATTTATAGAGAGGTTTAAGGAACATCCCAAGAGACCTGCCGCCCTCTATTATGAAGGGGTATGCTATTTCAATCTGGGAAGCGTATACTATCAGGACCAGAACCCTTTATTCCGCCGATATTATAAAGAAGCGATGAAACTCTTTAATGAGGTGATGGTAAAATACCCAAAGAGTGAATATAAAAAAGAGGCTGAGAAGAGCTTTAAAAAGGCAGAGGAGATGCTGAGGTAAACCCCTTTCTTTTATAAAAAAGGGGTAAGTAGTTGTAAAAATGGGTGATATCTTATATCTTATCCTCTTTATCTTTAGTCAAGCTACAGAGGGAGGGGTGATTGAGGCTACCTATACAGGAAAGATTGAAGAACCAAGACCAAGATTTATATATCAGTTCTATCACCTTCAGAATCGTCCCCCTCCAGAATCGGTAAGCATAAAAGGTTTAAAAGGAATCATTCAATCCTTTAATAAAGCCCTTTCTGAAAGTGAAAGATTTCCATTTTTAAGGGAGTTGATAATGGGGGAGATCTTATTTTTATACAATCTTGGAGAGAATTATGATACTACAAAGGCTATAGGTAGGGCTTATTTAAATTCAAATCCAAGACCCCCAGGGGAGGGAAGAGGGGAAGTACTCTACAACTTGGCTGAGAGTTACTATTATACCAAGGATTATTCCTCAGCTGAAGAACTCTTTAAAAAGATAAAGGAGGATTTTCCCAATGCCGGAGTAACCCCTTTTGCCAAAGTGAGTCTGGGCTGGATATACCTTCATCAATCAAGATGGAGTGAGGCTTATAAGGAGTTCCGTTCCATTATCGATGATAACCCCAACCCTACATCAGTGGTTCTTGCCATATATGGAACAGGTATAGTATTCTATAATGTAGCCTATTATGATTCTGCCCTCCCTTTCTTCAGTTTTGATGAGTCTGCATATAAGAATAAGAACATATTCTGTGCCTTAGCAAAGGATTTATTGGATGATAACCTCTATCATGCAGGCTGGTGTTATTATAGATTGCGATATTATGGTGATGCTATAGATGCCTGGAAGAGACTAACTATGGATTATCTTCACTCTCCCTATACCCCGGATGCTGCCTTTTGTATTGGAGACCTCTACTTCAGAGCCGAAAAATATAATGATGCCATTACCTATCTTGAGTTAGGGGCAAAAAGGAACCCTAACTCCCCTTCTGCTAAGACTGCCTTATTAGAAGCAGCCCAGAGTTATTATAACCTTAAAGAGGATGAGAAAGCACAGAAAATATATGAAGAACTTTTGAGAAAATACCCTGAGGACTCCTCTGAAATTTTGACAGGAATGGAGAATTCTCTACATAGACAGGCAAAGGAAACCGATGACCCAGAAGTCTTAGAGAGGGTCCTCAAAAAATTTAAGGAGTATATACCGAATAATGAGTATCTTCCTGAGCTCAGTTTCAAACTCGGGGAGAAGTGGCTTGAGAAGTATGAATATAAAAAGGCTATGGAAGTTTTTAGACAAACAGTCTTCGATTACCCGGACTCCCCCCAGGCACCCCAAGCACAGCTAAAACTG
>CAZWJY010000017.1:8158-17128 GCA_964634335.1 uncultured bacterium | reverse complement strand
AAAAGCAAATAAATAATTGGATGAAAAGTTAACCCCCCATATATTGCTATAGCAAACAATATTATTCCCAGGAGCAAATTGACGAAAACATGCCATGTTACTCCGCCATAATTCAAATTCTTTTTATCTTTCTTGTCCTTTTTCTTTCTTCTCTTCATAACTACCTTTTTTAAAACTTTAGGTAAATTTTTATAAATGTCAAGACGTAATTTTTACTCTAATACTCCTTTGGAAGAGGCTCTAATTGAGCTAAGTTGAAGACAGGTCCATCCTTGCATACATAGTACTTCCCTATATTGCACCTCCCACACTTCCCTATCCCACACTTCATCCTCCGCTCTAAGGAGAGATAGACCCTATCCTTTGGAAATCCTAACTTCTCTACCACAGGGAGAGTGAACCTTATCATTATGGGCGGACCACAGACCACTGCATAGGCATTGGTAGAAGATGGACCTACCTCCTCTACAAGCTTTGGAACTACACCTACAAAGCCCTTCCAGGACTCATCCCCTACATCTACTGTTAGATGAAGCTCCATATCCTTCCTCTCCTTCCATTTCTTCAACTCCTCTTTGTATAAGAAGAGCCCAGGGTTTCTAACTCCATAGAATACAGTGAGATTTCCATAGTCCTTACGGTGCTCAAGGATATAGATGGTTAGCGACCTTAAAGTGGTGAAGGCAAAACCTCCTCCTATTATTACAATGTTCTTTCCCTTGAACTCTTCTACTGGATAGTAGTTCCCAAGAGGTCCCCTCACCCCTACAAGCTCACCAGGGGTGAGGTAGTGGATGGCTGTGGTCACAAGCCCTGCACGATTCACAGTGAACTTTAGATAACCTTTTTCTGTGGGTGATGTGGCAATGCCAAAGGGAGCCTCCCCTTTTCCATAGATGGAGAACTCACAGAATTGACCAGGGAGATAATCAAACTCATCCTGTTTGTTTACAAATTCTAAATCTATACTCTTCAACATCCTGTCGGTTGTTTCAAAGTATATATCCCTAACCTTCATAGGTATGGGTCTGTAAGGATTCATAACTCCATCACCTCTCTAATTGCTTGACGGATATCTAAGTTCACAGGGCATTCCCTCACACACCTCCCACACCCTACACAACCGAACTCCTTAAAGAGTTCTGGATAGTAGTTGAACTTATGCATAAGCCTCTGACGCCATCTCTCTACAAGGGTAGGTCTGGGGTTATGCCCTGAGGTCTCAAGGGTATAGGTCTTAAACATACAGGAGTCCCATACTCTTATTCTCTTCCCCCACCCCTCTCTGGGAAGGTCCTGGATATCAAAGCAGTAGCAGGTTGGGCAGAGGAAGGTGCAGGCACCACAACCAAGACACTTCCTCTGTAGCTTTTCCCAGTAATCTGAATCTATCATATTCTTTAATTTCTCATCTATCCCTTTTATATTCAATTTCTTTGCGGTTGCCTTCTTCTCTATCTCTTCTGCCTCTTTTAGGTCCTTATCCTTTGCCCTCTCCAGACCTTTTAAGAGTCTCTTCCCTTTCTCTGTTATACCTTCCAGCATATATCTATCCTTTAAATCCCATACAAAGACATCTGAGGAATCCTTGTAAAAGGGAGAGAGCCCAAAGGTTTCACAGAAACAGGTCTCATCAGGATTATTGCACCCAAGTGTGAAGGTAATTAAATTTTCTCTTCTCTTTTTGTAATATTCATCCACTGGTTTCTGGTGGATGAAGTTGTAGTCCAGTAGTTTAAAGGAGTAGGTATCACAGGGTCTTATACCAAAGATGATGGTCTTTTTGAAATCTTCTGGTTCTATGGTCTTATCCCCCTTGTATCTCAGTAGTTCCTCCATCTGGGGGAGGAGTAGAGACTTGGGAGGAATCTTTGAGTTGTTAAAACCATTCAACTCTTTTAAATCCTCTAACTTCTTAACCTTCTCCTCAGTGACTAAATAGACATCATAATCCTTAGACAATCTCTTTAAGAAATTTTTTAACCTATTCTTATTAAGAATATATTTCATCTATATCCTCCTGATTTATACCAGCTATGAGATTGCTTCGGGGTCCCGTCCCTTGCAATGAGAAACCCTGGAATACCTGAGCACTCATAGGAATATCTCCTCCTTATCATCCAAGGAGAAAGTGGCTAAGGGCATTGTTGCCTCCTCCTTTATCCCTGTCTCAAATTTATAGAGCTGTTTTATATCCCTGTTCTGACGCCTGGTGAGGTGGAGAATCTTCACATCCATTGGGCAGGAGTGTTCACAGGCACCACAATCCACGCATCTCCCTGCTAAGTGGAAGGCTCTTATGAGGTGCCATAGCCTAAGGTCAGAGAGTTCTATCCCTGGCTCAAGCCATCTGGGTAGGTTGGAGTCCACAAAGCACTCCTCGCAATAGCACATCGGGCATGCCTCTCTGCAGGCGTAACAGCGGATACATTTGTCTATCTCTCTATTGAAGAACTCCCACCTCTCATCTGAAGATAGCTCTTCCATCTTCTTGATATCCGGATACTCCCCCTTACCCTCTTCTACCTTTTCTCCTACCAGGACATCATAGACCACAGGATTGCGATGGTTGCAGTCCTGGCAGTTCTCATACAGGTCTTCTGGTTTTATCTCTTTGGGCTCCTTCTTAAATCTCTTCCTATCCACCATCCCCTGGCAGGGGACGCCAATGATATAGAGGTCCTCTCTTCTTATCTGTTTCTCTGAGATGAGAACCATAATAGCTCTTGAGTCGCAACCTTTTGCTATAATTCCAATCTTTTTCCCTTTAAATTTTCTGATAAATGTTGCCAGGTTTATATCACAGAAGGAGTTCCAGATGAGTCTATCTACATCCTCCTCTCTCTCAATAAATGCAGGAGTAGGTCTTAAGCTCCCTTCCTCAAATCCTATGATAATATCTGCCTTCTTCTCTCTAAGTGCCTTTCTTGCCTCCTCCCGGATTTTCTCAATCACAGCTCCTCCTTCTTGAATCTCCTATTTGGTCCAATCTTCTTCACTGCCTCGGTCACTTCTTTTACTATGGAGGCAAACTTCGCTCCCTCAGCAGCAGAGCACCAGGCAAAGTGGACTCTCCCTTTCTCAAGCCCGATGTGTTCCAATAGGTTATTTATTATCACTGCCCTCCTCCTGGCGATATAGTTTCCAGAGATATAGTGGCAGTCCCCTGGGTGGCACCCTGATACGAGGACCCCATCTATTCCTTTCTGCAAGGCAGTAAGGATGAACTGGGGGTTCACCCTTCCTGAGCAGGGAACCCTTATCACCCTAACATTTGGTGGATACTGGATTCTTGACACCCCTGCAAGGTCTGCACCTGCATAGGAACACCAGTTGCATAAAAAGGCGAGGATTTTGGGTTGGAAACTATGGGTTCCGGGGTTCTGGTGATCCTGTGTTCCCGGATTCATATCTCCTCCTTCCTTTGTAAGTATCGTATCATTCCTATGCAAAGCTTTTTGCAAGATTGAGCTTGGTTGTATACCTCTTCAAATTGATTCTTTGTAATATATCCCTGATCCAATGCTACATAAAGATGAGACTGCACTTCTCCACTTGACCTCTTTGCATATTCTAAGAATTTGATAAACTCTTTATCTCTATGACTTTCAAATCCTTCTGCAATATTACCCATAACTGAGACTGCTGCCCTTTGAAGCTGGTCCTTTAAGCTAAAATCTTTGAAAGAGCCGTTTAGGGAAGTGAGTTTATATACCTTCTGGGTCAAAGCCCACGCTTCTTTCCAGCTATCCAGGTCTTCAAACCTCTCTATCACCCTTCACCTCCCTTGAGCACTGGAGCACCTGCACACCTGAGCACCTCTATGCATATGCCAATGCCTCTATCTCTGATAAGACCTCTTCGTTGGTAAATCCCTGAAGGTCTATGGCATTCATCCTGCAGGCTGCTGCACAGGCTCCGCATCCCTTGCATAGAGCAGGATTCACTGATGAGACTTCCTTCTCTCTACCCAGAACCTTCTTCTTTTCTAAGTCTAAGGCACTGTAGGGGCATACACTCACACATATACCGCAACCCACACACTTCAGCTCATTTACAGAGGCAACAATTCCACTTGTCTCAATACTATCCTTTGTAAGGACTGTGAGTGCCCTGGAGACTGCTGCATTTGCCTGGGATATGGACTCTCGTATATTTTTTGGAGAATGGGCAAGCCCTGCTAAGAATATTCCATCAGTGGCAAAGTCTACGGGTCTGAGTTTCATATGGGCTTCGAGGAAGAATCCATCTTCATTTATAGGAACCTTCAGAAGCTTTGATAGTCTCTCATTGTTCTCTCTATCAGGAACCACCCCTGCACTCAGAATAAGAAGGTCAGGGGAGAGGATGACATCCTCTTTTAAGAGTCTATCATAAATCTTTACCTCTATTTTACCATCCCTCTTTATTACCTGAGGTGGTCTCTCCTCTGAGTATCTTATGAATACTATACCCTTGCTGCGTGCCTCTGAGTATAACCTTTCTGAGAACCCATAGGTTCTTATATCTCTGAACAGGATATATACAGAACCCTGAGGATTCTTCTCTTTAAACTTCAAGGCGTTCTTCAATGCCTCCTGGCAGCATATCCTTGAACACCAGGGGTGCTCCTCATTCCTTGAACCCACGCATTGAATCATAACAATGGAGTTATGGGTTTTGAGCTTTGAATCCTTAGCGAGGAGGTCTTCAAACTCCCTCTGAGTGAGGACCCTCTTATCCTTTCCATAGAGATACTCTTTGGGTTTATACTCCTCTGCACCTGTTGCCACAATCACCACTCCGTGCTCAAACTCTGTTCCATCAGAGAGGGTAGTCTTGAAGTTACCTACATAGCCATCCACCTTCTCTATCTCTTTTCCTTTATATACCTTTATTTTGGGATGGCTTTCGACCTTCCCTTTCAACTCTTCAAGATATTCCTGGACATCCTCTCCATTCAGACCAAAATAGATATATCTTGCATTCCCTCCAAGCTCCTTATCCCTCTCGACCAAGAAGGTCTCAAATCCTGCATCTGCAAGCCTGAGGGCAGAGTTCATTCCGGTTATACCTCCACCAATCACAAGAGCCTTCTTGGTTATGGGGATATTGGATGGGGAGAGGGGCATAAGGAGGGCTGCCTTATAGACAGCCATCTTCACCAAGTGTTTTGCCTTCTCAGTCGCCTCCTCTGGCTGGTGCATATGGACCCAGGAGTCCTGGTCTCGTATATTTGCCATAGCAAAGAGGTATGGGTTCAACCCTGCTTCCCTTATGGTGCTCTGGAAAAGGGGTTCATGAGTGCGTGGCGTGCAGGAGGCTACAACTACTCTATTGAGATTATGCTCCTTAATGAGCTCCTTTATCCTTATCTGGGTATCAGCAGAACAGGTGTAGAGGTTCTCCTCTGCATACTCTACATAGGGGAGCTTCTTAGCATATTCCACCACCTTGGGGACATCCACATAGGCTCCGATATTTATCCCGCAGTGGCAGACGAATACCCCTATCCTGGGTCTCTCATTTCTTATATCCTTCTCCTCTGGATACTCCTTCTTCCTTGTAAGGGTTCCCCGTGATTCTGAGAGGAGGGGGGCAACATATGCAGCTGCACTGCTACCCTCTGCCACACTCTCAGGAACATCCTTTGGTCCTGCAAAGGCTCCTGCAACAAATATTCCTGGTATATTTGTCTGTTGTGGTGTAAAGTCCTCTGTCTTGGCAAAACCGTAATCGTTGAGTTCTATCCCAAGTTTCTCTGCAAGCTCTCTATTTGTCCTTGAGGGCTCAAGACCCACAGACAGGACCACCATATCAAACTCTTCCCTTTTGAGCTCTCCTGTCTCATCCTCATAGGAAAGCCATAGGTTATGGGTCTTTGGGTCCTCCTCTACCTTCCCTACCCTGGCATAGACAAACCTTATCTTATGTTCCTCCTTGGCTCTGTTTATATACTTTTCAAAGTCCTTCCCATAGGAGCGGACATCCATAAAGAAGATAGTGGGCTGGACATCCTCTGAGTGCTCCTTAGCAATCACCGCCTCCTTTGTTGCATACATACAGCAGACAGAGGAGCAGTAGGGTCTATTGACCTTCTCATCCCTTGAGCCCACGCACTGAATCCAGGCAATTCTCTTCGGGTGCTTCAAGTCTCCTGGTCTCCTTATCTCACCTTTGAAAGGACCTGAGGCAGAGAGGATGCGCTCAAACTGGATGCTGGTTACCACATTCGGGTATCTCCCGTATCCATACTCTGAGATAATCTCAGGGATGAACTCATCGAATCCAGGGGTGAGGATGATAGAACCTACCTTAATCTCTACTACCTCCTCCTCCATATCATGGAGGATAGCCTCAGGCTCGCATGCCTTCACGCACTCCATACACTCAGAGCAACCTCCACAGTTGAGGCACCGTTCAGCCTCTTTTAAGGCATCCTCCTCCTTAAGTCCTAAGACCACCTCCTTAAAGTTACCCTTCCTTTCCTCAAGGCTCAAGAACAGGGGTCTTGCCCTTCTCCTCTTTGGTATCCCCTCTGTATCCACCTCTATCTCAGAGGGTTTTGGTAATTCTCTCCCCTCTTTTAAGTCCTCCCCTTTCAAGAACCTATCTATGGATTCTGCTGCCCTCCTCCCTGCTGCCATAGCCTCTATATAGGTGGCAGGTCCTGTCACACAATCTCCTCCTGAGAATACTTTGGGTATACTGGTCTGGAGGGTAATCTCATCAGCTTCTATGGTCCTCCACTTAGTGAGCTTCAAATCCTCAAATCCTGAGAGTTCAGGGTTCTGGGATATGGCAGGGATGAGCATATCTACAGGGATGGTAAACTCAGAGCCTTCTATGGGGATAGGTCTTCTGCGTCCAGACTCATCAGGCTCTCCCAATCTCATCCTGATACATTCTAATCTTTCAAGCCTCCCATTTCCCATAGCCTTCTTAGGGAGGGTGAGGTACTCTATTTTAATCCCCTCTCTTTCTGCCTCCTCAATCTCCTCAGGGTTGGCAGGCATCTCCCTCCTTGAGCGTCTGTAGAGGATGGTCACCTCCTTGCTCCCCAGCCTCAGGACTGTTCGGGCAGCATCAATGGCAGCATTCCCTCCTCCTACCACTGCCACCCTCTCTCCTACCTCTACCTTTTCACCGAGATTCACCCTTCTCAAGAACTCTGTGGCTCCAAATACTCCGGGAAGGTCCTCACCCTCTATATTCAGTCTCCTGGATATATGGGCACCCACACCTATATAGACTGCGTCAAACTCATCTAAGAGCTTAGAGAGAGGTATATCCTTTCCAATTGTGGTATTGGTTCTGAACTCTATCCCCATTTTTTCAAGAATCCCTATCTCCCTCTTCAGTATATCCCTGGGCAGTCTGTAGGAAGGTATACCTACCACCAGCATACCTCCGAGGACAGGGAGGGACTCAAAGACCACTACTTTATAGCCCTTGAGTCTTAAGTCATAGGCGCATAGAAGTCCAGATGGACCAGAACCCACAATGGCTATCCTCTTATCCCTCTCCTTCTCTATCTCTGGAATCTCAGGCTCCTTACCCTGTTTTATCTCATAGTCGGCAACAAACCTCTTCAAAAGGTCTATAGAGATGGGCTCATCAACCTCCTGGCGTTTACACTTCTCTTCACAGGGATGGTGGCAGACCCTACCTGTTATTCCTGGGAATGGGTTTCGCTCCCTTATCAGTTTCAGTGCCTCCTCGTATTTCTTCTTCTTTATGAGCTGGATATACCCCTGGGCATTAACCCCTAAGGGGCAGGTAGCTTTGCAGGGTGATACACCAAACTTATCTATGGCAAAGGCAGAGGGGGTGGCCTGTTCAAAGAGTCTGTATATAGCCTTCCTCTTGGAGAGCCCCTCCTCATAGGTATTGGGCATCTCTACAGGGCATGCCTCTGCACAGTCGTTACACCCCTTACACTTTTCCAGGTCCACATATCTCGGATGTTTTCTTATCCAAACCCTGAAGTTGCCTACCTCTCCTTCTATCCTATCAAGTTCTGCACGGGTGAGAAGCTCAATATTTATATGGCGGGCACAATCTACAAGTTTTGGAGAGAGGATACACATTGCACAGTCATTTGTAGGGAAGGTCTTGTCCAGCTGAGCCATGGTTCCACCTATGGAGAGGCTCTTCTCCACCAGGTAGACCTTATATCCAGACTCAGCTAAATCTAAGGAAGTTTGGACTCCAGCTATCCCTCCGCCAAGGATTAGAACAGCGCCTGTAGGTTTATCTACTTCTTTACGTGTTTTGCTATCTCTCCCTTTAGCCAATTTACTGCGTCCTCTCCTTTCATAAGGTTGTCTATCTCGCTCTTATCTTTTATAGAAATCTCAAACATCCATCCTTCTCCGTAGGGGTCCTTATTCACGATGGAGGCATCGTCCTCTAAGGCAGAATTGACAGCAGTAATCTCACCTGATAGAGGGGCAAAGAGCTTACCCATCCATTTTCCTGTCTCATAAGTCCCTACCACATCATCCTGGGATACCTCATCCCCTTCTGATGGAAGTTCTATATAACTCAATTCTCCTGCAAGTTTCTGGGAGAAGTCATTAAGACCTACCTTTGCCTTATCCCCTTCTATCTTAACCCACATATGCTCCTTATGATAGTAGAGCTCATCAGGCATATCATACTCATCTACTTTTGCCACTTCTACCTCCTTTCTTTAAAGAGACCATAGCTTAAGATTATATCCAGATTTCTCCTTTTGTCAACCCCTGGGTTTTGGTCTGAGATTCACCCCTGTCATTGCGAGCCCGCCCTTTATGCTCCTCGCAATGTCCATTGTCGGACAGTCTACAGAGGTATATTGACAGAATAAGCTAAGGGTTTTATAATAGTTTATGGGGAAAAGTAGTAATGTCCTGGTAGCTATTGTACCAAGAAAAAAGGATTGGAGGATATTGGAAGAGAAACATTGGTATAGAATCCCGGTAAAGAGTGCCCCAAAGATGATAGAAA
>CAZWJY010000017.1:4997-8058 GCA_964634335.1 uncultured bacterium | reverse complement strand
AAAGGGTTGAGCTTCTACCTGATGAACCAAATCATACCCGTGCCAATGAGGATTATTATAAGTTTACTATCGATGAACTTAAGAAACTTCCCAGACCTATCCCCTCCAAAAGATGGCGGAGGATTATTTTCATCCCTACTACTTTAAATAAGTTAATGGAAGCTAAGGAGATTAATGACCTGTATCATACAAGCCCTATTGAAGAGAAATAATGAGTTGACCGCTGCAGGTTGGTCAATCCTCCGTTTCTCAGGGAGTGAAATCCATAAAAATCCAAAAGCCTGTATAAGACAGATTAAGAAGGCAATAAAATCTCTTAAAGGGTTGACATTTTAGGTCTGGCATATTAAATTATATTATATGGAGAGAGATATTAGACTGATAATTCATAGACGGATAGATATTAGAGAACCTGTTATGCTTGTTGCCTGGCCAGGGATGGGTAATGTTGCTTTAGGAAGTATAGACTACATTAGAAGACAGCTCAGAGCTATCAGGTTTGCAGAGATAGATATCTCTGCCTATTTTATCCCTGACAGGGTAATAGTAGAGGAGGGCTTGGTCAGATTTCCAAGACCTCCCTCTCATACCTTCTACTATACTAAGAACCCTGACCTCATCATCTTTGAGGGAGAAGAACAGGTAGGAGGGAAGGCAGGTGTTAAACTTATAGATACCATCCTCGGTCTTGCTCAGGAACTTAGGGTAAATAGACTCTATGCAGGGGCTGCCTTCCCTATGCCTATCTATCACACAGACCCCTCCTTAGTCTATGGGGTAACCACCTCACCCTATCTGAGGGATGTCCTCCTGAGAGATTATGGGGTGAGGATTATGGATAATGGACAGATTTCTGGATTGAACGGTCTTATACTCAGCTATGCCCAGAAAAGGGGAATAGAAGCCTGTTGCCTCCTTGCTACAATACCCATCTATGCAGTAAATGTCTATAATCCAAAAGCCTGCAAGGCTATTATTCAGACTCTTGAAAGAATCTTAAAGATTAAAGTGGGCTTCACTGAACTGGACCTCGCTATTGAGGAGATGGAGAGGAGAATGAAGATGATAGAGGAACAGATCCGTTCGATTACACCAAGAGAGGATATCCCAAAGGAGACCGAGGAAGAAGGGGAGATCCCTAAGTATGTGCTCCTTAGGATAGAGAGACTATTTGAAGAGGCTAAAAAGGACAAGAGTAAAGCTTATGAATTGAAGAGAGAACTTGACCGTTGGGGGCTCTTTAAATCCTACGAGGATAGATTCTTAGACCTCTTCAAAAGAGAGGAATTGTAGTTGAATGGAGGGCTCTCCTCACCTGTCCAATATCTTAAAGGTGTAGGTCCAAAGAGGGCTTCTTATCTTAAAAGGATAGGTGTGGAGACAATTGAAGACCTCCTCCTCCTTATGCCAAGGAGATATATAGATAGAACTAAAGTGAAGGATATAAAAGACCTCAAAATCGGGGAGGAGGCTACTATCCTTGGAAGGGTTATTCTGAGTGATACGAGAATGACGAGAAATAAAGGAGAACTTATAGTTATAGCGGTAAGTGATGGGAGGAGAGTAATCCATAGTGTATGGTTCAATAGACCTGACTTGAAAGGGAAATTTAAACCAGGGATGGAGGTAATCCTCTCCGGAACCGTCTCCTTTTATAAAGGGCTTCAGTTTACCAACCCTTATTACGAAATCCTTGGAAAGGAGAAGTCTCTAAGTTATACAGGGACTGTGATTCCCATCTATCCCTTGACAGAAGGACTCTCCTTATGGGATATAAGAAGATTTGAAGAGAGGGCTACCTCTCAATACCTCCACCTTTTTCAAGAATCCCTTCCAGATTATCTATTAAGACTAAGGAGACTCTATCCATTAAAGGAGGCGATAAGAAAAATCCATTTCCCAGATTCTATTCACCAGGCAGAAGAGGCGAAGAGGAGACTTATCTATGATGAGCTCTTCTATTTTGAGACCCTATTAGCAAGAAGGAAGCTGAAAAATTCAAGTCTGAAAAGGGGTTTCCCCTTACAGGAGAAAGGGAAGCTCTTAGAGAAATTCAAGAGCCTCCTCCCTTTTAATTTTACCCAAGCCCAGAAAAGGGTGCTGGAGGAATTGAAGTCAGACCTCTCAAAAGAATCTCCTATGAATAGACTCCTCCAGGGAGATGTGGGTTCTGGAAAGACTGTGATTGCCATCTACTGTATGCTCATAGCCACGGAAAATAATTTCCAAGCCTGCCTTATGGCTCCCACAGAGATTCTTGCAGAACAGCACTACTTTGTCTGGAGGGATATATTATCTAAACTTGGGGTCTGCACATTGCTCTTAACAGGTAGTCTCTCTCTGAAGGAGAAGAAGGAGGCTTATGAGAGGATTGAGAAAGGAGAAGTGGATATAATCTTTGGAACCCATGCCCTTATTGAAGAGGGGGTGAGATTTAATAGACTGGGGCTTGCGGTCGTAGATGAACAGCATAGGTTCGGAGTAATGCAGAGGGCAGCTCTTTTAAATAAAGGGCTAAACCCACATTTTCTTGTGATGACTGCTACCCCTATCCCACGCACCTTAGCCCTCACCCTTTACGGAGATTTGGATATATCTACCCTTGATGAGAAACCACCCGGAAGGAAGGAGATTATTACAAGACTTATAGGAGATAGAGACAGACTCTACCAGTTCTTGAGGGAAAAAATGGGGAAGGGGGAGCAGGTATATGTGGTCTGCCCCCTTATAAAAGAGTCAGAAAAGCTTGACCTTGCCTCTGCTATTAAAACCTATGAGTCTCTCTCAAAAATATTTAAGGAGTTTAAGGTAGGACTCCTTCACGGGAAACTCCCATCTCAGGAGAGGTTTAGAATAATGGAGGAGTTCAGAAAAGGAGAGCTCTCCCTTCTCGTATCTACCACTGTGGTTGAGGTAGGAGTGGATGTGCCCAGGGCTACGGTGATGGTAATAGAACATCCTGAGAGGTTTGGTCTTGCCCAGCTCCACCAGTTGAGAGGGAGGGTAGGAAGGGGAGAGGAGAAGTCTTATTGCTTCCTGGTCTCTTCGGAAAATATGGAGA
>CAZWJY010000017.1:0-4987 GCA_964634335.1 uncultured bacterium | reverse complement strand
TCACTATCCTCTCCATTGCCAGAAAGGATGCCTTCTCTATAGTTGAAAAGGACCCGGATTTTAAAAGACCTGAACATTATATAATAAAGAAGACGCTCTTAAAGAGATTCTCTAAAAGGGAGGGGCTACTGGATGTGGGATAGAGTAGGAAAGGCAAGGGTTCTATCCCTTCTCCTGCCCATTACCTCTATTTTACTCCTCTCTTGCCATAGGCTTCCTTTATCCATAGGTAAACTCAGAGAGATCGTCATAGCCACATCCCATAAAGAGGAGATAGAACCTATTATCATTGATATACTCCAGAACGATATACTAACGCCCCAACCTGAACCCGAGTTCCTTATCCGCTGGATAGAGCCTGAAAGGCTCAAGGATTTTGCTACCTTCCATACAATCTTCATCATAGGAAAACCAGAGGATAGGATGATAAGAGATATGGGAGAATTGGTTATGAAGAAGAGGTTCGGTCTTTTTAGATTAAAGGACCTATGGGCAAGGAATCAACTCATCTGTGTATTTATAGCTAAGGATAGCCTTGCCCTGGGACTCAGGAGATATGCCCTGCGCATCCACTATACCTTTGAGCAGAATCTTCTGAAGAGATTGGAGGAGGCTACCTATAGAGAGGGATATGATGAGAGACTGACTCGGTATCTCCTTGATAGATATGGATTCGGTATTAAAGTTCCAAAGGGTTTTATGATAGATGAAAGGTTTAAAGAGAATAATTTCATTTATATATTCGGTCATAACCCTGATAGGAGTATATTCATCTATTGGGGGAAGAGAAGAGATTTAGATAAAAATCGATTATTAGCCCTCAGAGATTCCCTTACCCAGAGATTTTATGGAGGAGATATACTGGTTAAAAATCTCACCACCACAGAAGAGACAGATTTCTTAGGCTCTCCTGGGTTAAGAATTTTGGGGGTATGGGAGAACGAGAAAGAAGTAATTGGTGGACCCTTCATCTCTTACTGTTTCAATTATAATGACCGATTCTTCTTTATTGACGGAACTCTATTCCTCCCTGGAAAGAGGAAACTCACCTCTCTATTCCAGCTTAAGATAATCCTCAAGACTTTTAAGGTTGAGAGGTAGAGGAAAACCTATAATCTCTTTCATCTTCTCCTTTATCTCTTCTTGAACCTTCCTTTTGGCTTCATTCACAGCAGAGAGGATTAAATCCTGAAGCATCCCCACATTCTCCTTTGATACGATAGATGGGTCTATCTGTAGGCTTATTATATTCTGTTCCCCATCAGCCACCACCTTTATCATTCCTCCACCTGATGAAGCCTCCACCCTTATCTCTTTCATTGCCTTCTTCAATTTCTCCTGAATCTCCCTCCCCTTTTTCAATAGACCTGATAACCCTTCCATCATCTGAAGACCTCCTCTCCATTAAGAAACTCTAAAATCTTTTTAAAGTCTGTATCCTCTTTTGTAGACTCCTTCTTTCCAATCACAACTTTAGAAGGTCTACCTATTATCTCTGAGAGAACCTCCTCTATAAAGGACTTTGACTCCTGGACCAATTCTATATTCAACGGGTTCTTAGAGGAGAGGGATATGAAAAGGGTATCATTTTCAAGTCTTAGGGAAGCTGTGGCAAGGCTACCTGATAATGATGGTCGTTCTGCTTCCAACCTTTTAAATAACTTTCCCACAGCCTCCTCTTCTATCTTATACTCCTTGGGTGGAGTTAGAATATCTACCATTCTTAAGGAGATTATCTCCAAAAGGGTTCTTGGGGATAGACTCCTCTTTATATTCATCTCTTCAGCATAGAGGAGTTTAATAATTTTTAATAACCCCTCCCTTTCAAATATAGAAGCCTCCTCTTTCAATTGGGATACCTCTGATAAGGAGAGACCAAGAATTTTTGGCTCCACTCCGAGTTTTAATAAGAGGAGGTTACGGAAGTATTGAGAGAGACCGTAGTAGAACTCAACAAGGTCATATCCCTGAGATAGGATTCCATCTATAAAGAGGATAAGCCCCTTTCTATCAGCCCGTTTGATAAGGGAGGCAAACTTAGAGAAGAGGGTAGAGGGTAGAACTCCTAAGAGTTCCTCTGCTGCCTTAAGGGTGATTACATCTGGGGAATAGGAACTGAGTTGGTCCAGCAGGCTCTCTGCATCCCTAAAGCTCCCATCAGCCCTTCTGGCTATACAGTAGAGGGCATCCTCTTCTACTTTTAACCCCTCCTCTCCTGCTATCCACCTAAGCCTCCTCACTATCTCTTCTGGGGGAATCTTTCTAAAGTCAAATCTCTGACATCTTGATAGGATGGTAGGTGGAACCTTAAAAGGAGCTGTGGTGGCAAAGATGAATTTCACATGCTTAGGTGGCTCTTCAAGGGTCTTTAAAAGGGCATTAAAGGCTTCAGGAGTGAGCATATGGACCTCATCTATTATATAGATTTTATATCTTGAATTGGAGGGCACATACTTCACATTCTCTCTTAACTCCCTAATCTGGTCTATACCCCTATTTGATGCCCCATCAATCTCTAAGACATCCATACTCCTTGACAGGGTAATCTCTTTACAGGAAGAGCATACATTGCAAGGTTTTACTGTGGGTCCCTTCTCACAGTTGAGACTCTTGGCAAGGATTCTGGCTGTTGTAGTCTTACCCACACCCCTTGGTCCACAAAAGAGATAGGCGTTGGCGACTCTGTTCTTCTCTATAGCATTTTTAAGGGTAAGTTTCACATGCTCCTGGTCCCA
The DNA here is from genome assembly GCA_964634335.1 of uncultured bacterium. Lineage (GTDB taxonomy): Bacteria > Hydrothermota > Tepidihabitantia > CAYHGV01 > CAZWJY01 > CAZWJY01. Next base: position 2,252 of record CAZWJY010000017.1, on the reverse strand, counting down.
GAGTTCATCCAAGGATTGGGGTCTATACTTTAAAGAGAGGACTTGATAACTCAATGGAGTAGAATAGGTGGAACGGTTAGAGACTTTGGGTTTACAGGCTTTGATAAATAACCCTTCTCCTCCAATCTTGTGGATAGAGACTGTATATTGGGGATATCTATCTCCGACAGTCTCTGGAATCTTGGTAGATTGAAGGAGCCACCCTCTTTCACTTTTAAATACTTGGCAAGGATAGCTCTGGCTTTATCAGGATTCTTACCTATGAAACCGAGGGCATTATCCAGGGCAATGACCATCCTCTTCACTCCCCTTTTATTCTTATAGAGAAATCTGCTTGACACTCCTATCCCATTTGCAGGAAATGGGGTAAGGAGAAGAGAGAAGGGGGCATCCTCTACAACCTGGAGACCCCTCTCTATTGCAAGAGTTCTATAAGGTTCCAATAATAGAATGGCATCCACCTCACCTTTATCCAATAGAGAGAGGAGCTTCTCGGGTTTCTCCTCTACAACCTCTGCCCCCGGGATAAGATAGGGAATGATACCCTTGAACCATAAAGGAATCCCTAACCTCTTACCCTTTAAATCCTCAGGCAGCTTAATCCTTGAACCCCTTTTTGTAACTATTACCCCTATAGGAACTGCCTCTCTAAACTCTTCCGAGAGAAAGACCTTTACACTCTCATTCTCTGCTGTTCTCTTAAGAATGGAAGACCAGGGAAATATCCCACACTGGATGGTATCAGTAAAGAGGTCTTTGAGTGCTTTCTCAGGGTCGTCATAGAATACAAGTTGAGCTTCAACCTTCTGGGTTTTAAAGAAACCTTGCTCCTCTGCTACCAGTAAAGGTAGGGAGGAGATACTCAAATCACAGCCTATCCTTGCTATGGTAGGTCTTGACGCCTTATACTGAGGGTATACAAGGATAAATATCAAAACGATAGCAAGGAGGAGAATTATTATATCTAAGACTTTTTTCATCTCACTCCTCAGTTTTTGTAAGCTCCTGATACTTCTTTAGCATCTCAAAAGCCCTTTTTGTATCTCCTTTATCTCTATAGGCAAGAGCCATAAGTCTGTAAGCCTCTGTATTTTTGGGGTTTAAATGAAGACACTTCTCAAGAGATGAGATAGCCTCTTCATATCTCTTCAAGTTTATGAGCACTCCACCTATATATACCCAGAGCCACTCATCATCATTGTATACCTTTTTGGCTCTATTAAAGAGTTTTAGAGCCTCCTCATCCTTTTTCAACTGATACTTTACAATGCCTAAATTATAGACTGCATCATAGTCATCTGGATTTATCTTAAGGGCTTTCTCAAAGAATCTTTCGGCTATCTTAAAGCTATCTCTCTTAATAGAGGCAGCACCTGCTCTTAGATAACAGGTGCCCAGCTCCCCTGTATAGCCATAGAGTTCATCGGCAACTCTGCTCACCATAAAGGACTGAGGAGGTTTTAAAGAGAGGGAGTCTTTTATATAATCCGTAAGAAATCTCTTCTCCCCTCTTTTATGAAGGGAGATGAGTTTTAGAGAGAGGGAATCGGTTTGAGACTCATTCAAATTAAGAAGGGAAGAGAGTCTCTTCTTTGTCTCTTCTATCGCCTTATTAAAACCCTCTATCGCCTTTGAATAATAGACAAGGGCGCTGTCCCATTTCTCCTTAGAAAAGTAGTAGACCCCTAAGAGGGTATATGCCTCAGGGCTCTCCTTCTTTAAGGCAAAGAGTTTTTCAGCAGTGGTCTTCAACTCCTCGTAATCCTTCAATCCTACATAGATTCTTGCCAGAGTGGTATAGGCTCTGTAATTTTTGGGGTCCATATCAATAGCTCTCTTGACATATTTCAGAGCTTTTTTAAATCTCTTCTCTCTTACGAATCTATCAGTAGCTCCCATATAACCCACCCAGACAAGGGTTTTAAGATTCTCCTGCCTCTTTATCTTTTCAGAATATGTAGGGTCAAGCTCAAAGACTTTATCAAAACTCTTGGCAGCCTCAGGATAATTTTTCAATTGAACCATAGTGAGTCCATACCAGAGATAAGCTGGAGCAGATTTGGGATTCTCCTCTATAGCCTGTCGGAAGAGTTCTGCTGCCTTCTCATACCTACCACCCTCATAATGGATTTTACCCCCTTGGATATAAGGGGAGCCGCAATGAGCAATAAAGATTACAAGCCCTGTGATAAGAGCAACTTTCAATCCTCTATCCATTTTACCTCCTATACCATCCTATACCATTTTTCCCT
>CAZWJY010000016.1:0-17515 GCA_964634335.1 uncultured bacterium | reverse complement strand
TTAAACTCTACAATGTCTCAGGTCGATTGGTTAAGACCCTTTTTTCTGGTAAGAGACCTGCTGGCTCTTATCAAATAGACTGGAATACCAGAGAACTCCCCTCTGGTATCTACTTCTTAAGATTAGAGACTGAAAAACAGAGCCTTACCAGAAGAATAGTGATAGTCAAATGATAAACAGGTATACATCAATCTCGAAAAGGGCTTTGGGGGTGTGCTCAAGAATACCCTAAGCTAAAGGCTTGAAAGAAAGAAATATACTGTAGTCTCAATTGTGTTAATCGGTTCGGTTCAGACTCTCTTGTGATTAAAGATTGCCACGCCCCTGCCTTTGGCAAGGGCTCGCAATGACAGATTGAATGTAAACCATAAATTATGGAAGGAGCTTACGCTTTTTTGCCTCCCTTTCCAACTCCTCCCTAAAATCCGGATGGGCTATATTTATCAGAGCCTCTGCCCTCTCCCTTAAATTCTTACCATGGAGATATGCCCTGCCATACTCTGTCACCACATAATGGACATCTGCCCTTGTAGTTACCACACCTGCACCCTGTTTTAGATAGGGGACTATCCTTGAGATTTCACCCCCCTTTGCTGTGGAAGGGATAGCTATTATGGGCTTCCCACCCTTAGACCTTGCCGCTCCTCTTATAAAATCTACCTGACCACCAAAACCAGAATAGATATATACTCCTATGGAGTCAGAACAGACCTGTCCTGTGAGGTCTACCTCTATAGCTGAGTTTATAGCTACCATCTTCTCATTCTGGGCTATTATAAAGGGGTCATTAGTATAATTGACAGGGTGTAGTTCTATGAAGGGGTTGTTATCTGCAAACTCATAGAGCCTCTTAGAACCCAAAATGAAAGTAGCAATCACCTTACCTGGGTGGAGGGTCTTTCGTAGACCGGTAACCGTCCCTGCTTCAATCGCCTCCATAAGACCATCAGAGACCATCTCTGTATGGATTCCTAAGTCTCTCCGTTCTTTCAAGAGAGCAAGGACAGCATCTGGAATGGCTCCTATCCCGAGCTGGAGGGTGGAACCATCCTCTATAATCTCTGCTATATAACTTGCTATCTTCTCCTCCAGAGTTCCTATCTTAGGTCTGGGGAGTTCTACCAGATCTTCAGAGACCTCCACTATCTTATCCACCCTGGATATATGGATAAAGGCATCACCAAGGGTTCTGGGCATTCTATCATTCACCTGGGCTATCACCCTCTTAGCTGTCTCACAGGCAGCCTTTGAGGCTAAGCATTCTGTTCCTAAGGAGAGGAATCCATGCTCATCTGGAGGAGAGGTATGGATAAGAGCTACATCAAGCTTAATGATTCCAGAATAGAATAGGTCAGGGATTTCATATAGGAATACAGGGATATAGTCAGCCCTCCCTTCATTCACCGCCTTCCTATCAGCAGGTCCTACAAAAAGGGAGTTATGCCTGAAATGTCCTTCCATACCAGGCTTGGATAGGGGGTCATCCCCAAATAGGAGGACATGGATGATCTTTACATCTGTAAGCTCGTCCTTCCTTTGAGCCAATGCATTTAAGAGCACTAAAGGAGAGGAGGCATTCCCACTGCAATAGACATTATCCCCACTCTTTATCCAACCCACTGCCTCCTCTGGGGAGACAAGTTTCTTCTTATACTCACTAAGCCAGTACATCTTCCAATTCAGAATAGGGGAAGTCTTCTCTTCTGAGATAAGGGCTTACAATATAACCATTAAAGGTATATGTTCCTCTTTTTAAGCTATCCATCCTCTTCAGGGCTTCCCTTATCCCCTGCTTTATTATAATATCAAGGTAAGGGGATAGGGCATTATAAAGGGCATAGGTAGCAGTCCTGGGCACCCAAGCAGTGACATTAGGGACACAGAGGTGAATCACCCCTTCCTCTATATAAGGATTTCCCCTTGGTGTGAGTCTTGAAGTCTCTACACATCCACCCTGATTTATAGAGAAGTCAATAATTACAGCCCCCTTCTTCATAGACCTCACCATCTCCTTAGTGACAAGGAGGGGCGCACGCTCTCCAGGGACAAACACACACCCTATCAATACATCACAGAACTTACAGAGCCTCTCCAGCCTATCCCTGCTATAAAGAATGGTGACGACTCTTCCTTTCAGGAGATTCTCTATCCTTTCCAGCTTCTCTATATTTCTATCCATCACATATACATTGGCGCCTACGGCTGAGAGGACTTCTGCTGCATAGAATCCGAGGGTCCCTGCTCCAAGGATAACCACCTCAGCAGGAGGAATTCCAGGTATCCCTCCTATAAGTATCCCCCTCCCTTCTCTCTTATGGGACTCCAATAGCCTCCCTACGAGTGCACAGGACATCTTGCCAGCTATCTGGGATATGGGACACAGGATAGGAAGGGTTCCATCCTCCTCAGTTATAAGTTCATAGCCTATAGCAGTGATTCTCTTCTCTATAAGGGTCTTGAGAAACTCCTTAGGGGCTGTGACAAGGTTAAGAAATCCGAGAAGGGTCTGGTCTTGCCTAAACAATCTCCACTCCTCTTCCACAGGTCTTCCAACTTTCACAATGATATCTGAACGTTTATACACCTCTTCCTTTGAATATACTATCTCAGCCCCTGCCTCCTTATAGACCTCATCAGAGAATTTGGCTCCTTCTCCTGCCTTACTTTCCACCAGGACTCTGGCTCCTATCCCTTTCAACTCCTTTACCCCCATAGGGGGGAGTCCAACTCTATTCTCTTCAGTCTGCCAGGGAGCAGGGAGCTCATTAGGAACTCCAATAATCATAATAATTAAGAATACACGATAAGATGGAGATGTCAAGCTCTGTCTCTTGACATCCCTAAAATCCTTTCTATATTTTCTAAAAGGGGGTGCAATGATAAACTTCCTTTTAATATCCATCCTATTTTTTAGCTCCCCTTCCCAACCCAGCCCCCTGCTTAAGGCTATGTGCGAGGAACTCCAGCGTTCAATGAAGAGGCTTGTGATAAAAGGGGAGAAGAGACCTTACTTTATAAGCTATCTTTTAGTAGACCGAAAGGAGTTCTATACTGCGGCGAGCCTGGGTGCCCTCACATCATCTGATGATGACCACTCAAGGTTCTTGAATGTCTGTGTAAGGGTGGGAGACTATAAGTTTGACAATATGCCATTGCCTGAGGACCTCTACTCCTTTGACCCAAAGGAGATGGAGGAGAATCAGGAGTATATGAAAGTCCCCATCCCCTTACAGGATGACCCAAAAGCCCTGAGGCACGCCCTATGGCTTCTCACTGACCTTCGGTATAAAAGGGCTCTTAGACAGCTATCAAAGAAAGAGGGGAAGAGGGCAAGGGAGGTGGAGGAGGAGAGGTCTGATGACTTCTCTAAGGAGAAACCTGTTGAATATATTGGGGAAGAGGTAGAAGTAAGAGTAGATAAGAAAAAGTGGGAGGAGAAGGTAAAGGAGTATTCATCTCTTTTTAAAGAACATCCCGAGATTCTCCGCTCCAGTGTCTCCTTTACTGCAGAGGCAAGAAATGACTACTTTACCAGTAGTGAAGGGTCAAAAATCCAAAAAGGGAAGGTCTACTATTGGCTGAGGATAAATGCCTCAACAAAGGCTCCTGATGGAATGTGGGTGCGAAGCTTTAGAAGCTTCTTCGGCTGGAAAGAGGAGGATATCCCAGGGGATGAAGTGGTAAAAAGGGAGATAAGAGAGCTTATAAAGGAGGTCTTAGCCTTAAAGGATGCTCCTGTTATGGGAGCCTATGTGGGTCCTGCAATTATCAAGAGCCCTGCATCAGGAGTATTTATCCATGAAGTCCTGGGTCATCGCCTTGAAGCCCATCGCCTGGAATCTAAGGAATATGGAGAGACCTTTAAGGGTAAAGTGGGGAAGAGGATTATGCCTGAGTTTATTACGGTCTATGATGACCCTACCATAAGGTATTATAATGGAATGGCTCTTGATGGGTATTATCTCTTTGATGAGGAAGGGGTGAAGGCTCAGAAGGTGCTCTTGGTAGATAAGGGTATATTAAAGAACTTCCTCCTCTCAAGAAAACCGATAAAGGGGTTCAACCATTCTAATGGTCATGGAAGGGCTCAGATGATGTCTGCCGGCTTTGATGATATACCTGTCGCAAGGCAGGGGAATCTAATCCTTGAATCATCAGAAACAAAATCCTTCTCAGAACTGAAAGACCTCTTGATTAAGGAATGTAAGAAGAGAGGTAAGCCTTACGGTCTCATCTTTGTCAGGTCTGAAGGTGGTGCTACCATAACATCCAGGGGATGGATGGCATCCTTTCTGGAGATACCTCTCCTGGTATACAGGGTAGAGGTAAAGACAGGAGAGGAGGAGCTTGTGAGGGGAGTAAAGTTTGGAGGAACTCCCCTAATCTCTCTTGATAAGATAATAGCGGTGGGTGATGACCCTAAGGTCTTTAACGGATTCTGTGGGGCGGAGTCTGGCGCAGTCCCTGTCGGTCTTGTAGCACCAAGCATCCTTATGTCAGAGATTGAGATAGCAAAGAAATCGACAAGTAAGCAGAAACCGCCTATCCTTCCCCCACCCTTTATAAGAGGAGGTAAAAGATGAGAAAGAAGATATTCTTAGCCCTTTTAGGTCTCTGGGTTTTCCTCTGGGCTTCTCCTGCTAAAGAGAACCCTATCCTCTCTGCTATGGAGAGTGAACTTAATCGCTCAATGAAAAAGTTGAGGATGGAGAAACAGAAGAGACCCTATTTCATAAGCTACCTTGTAAGGGATAGAAAATCTATAATCATTGAGGGCAGTAGAGGCTCTATTACAGAATCTGATAGGAACCACTATAGAAATCTCTATGTAGACCTGAGAGTAGGAGACTATAGACTGGATAACTCAGGTGTAGAGAGAAAGAGATGGGAGTGGGATGAAGAGGGGTGGAGATACCGATATGTAAGGCTCCCCATAGAGGATGATACCTTAGCTCTGAAGCATAAACTCTGGCAGGTTACTGATTATAAGTATAAGAAGGCGATAGAGGAGTATAAAAAGAAGAAGAGGGAAGTAGCCTTAAAACCTGAAAAGGAGAGACCCGATGACTTTTCAAAAGAGAAGCCATCCATCTATATTGGAGAGGAAGTAGACCTATCTCTAAATATCCCAGAATGGGAGGAAAGGATAAGGAAGTACTCAGAAATCTTCAACGAATATAAAGATATACTCATCTCCAGAGTGAGGTTTGATGCCCAGGCTCTAAATAGATACTTTGTCAATTCTGAGGGTTCTAAAATTCAGGATGGTAGTATCCTCTATTCCCTTGAGATAGAGGCTGAAACGAGATGTAAGGACGGGATGCTTTTAAGAGACCTCCAGAGGTTTTATACTTGGAAGGATTTCTGGAAGGATGAGGAGATAGAGGAGAAGATAAGGGGGATAGCTAAGAGGATTATGAGGCTTAAAGAGGCAGAGCCTGTAAAATCTTATACAGGTCCTGTTCTTATTCAGAGTCCTGCATCCTCTGCCTTCTTCTCAGCAGTCCTTGCACCTCTATTAAAGGGGGATAAGAAGAGGTTTGAGAAGGAGGAGGGGCTATTGGATAAAGTAGGGGAGAGAATCCTACCCCCCTTTGTATCTGTCTATGATGACCCTACAATAAAGAGTTATAAGGGAGAAGTCCTGGTAGGCTCTTATAGATTTGATGATGAGGGAATCCCTGCACAGAGGGTGACTCTTGTAGATAAGGGGGTATTAAAGAATTTCCTCCTCTCCCGCTCTCCGATAAAAGGGTTCAATAAGTCCAATGGTCATGGAAGGATGGAGGGAGAGAAAGTTGCTCCCAAAATAGGAAATCTGATAATAGAGACTTCATCTCCCCTACCTTTTACTCAGTTGAAGGAGAGGTTGATAGAGGAGTGCAAGAGGCAGGGAAAGCCCTATGGACTGCTCATCAAATCTGTAAAACTTCCTGAAGAAAGGTTCAGGGGCAAGAGGATTCGTATCTTCATATCCGGCGTCTCTGAAAAAGAGGGGCGTCCTCCCTTATCAGGGTTCCCTCCTTTAGAGGTCTATAAGGTCTATCCTGATGGAAGGGAGGAGCTTGTAAGAGGGGCTGAAGTGCTCTCAAGCCCTCCATTATCTACGCTTGGTAAGATTCTGGGACTTGGTGATGACCCAAAGGCTTTCAGTATCTCCTTTGGGAAGAGCTCTGTGGTAGCTCCGAGCCTTCTCTTATCAGAGATAGAGATCCGCAGGACAAAGAAAGATATGCGTCCTCCACCTATTCTACCTCCACCCAGGGAGTAGACTTACTCAGAGAAGAACCTTTTTAATGGTTCTGAACCGAACTCTTGACATTTTAAATACGATATGTAAAATGGAGAATGAATAGGGTATATGATATGAATAATGTAGCTGCAATGCCTATGCCTAACATCCAGTATCCGTTCTTTTTTACTCGAGACTACATTCGTTCACTGAGAGGAGAGGTCTCTCCTCCTTTTTATCGTTCGCTGGAAGGGATATGGAAAATGATGCAAACAAAGGTTTTTAATCCCCTCTCTTTTGCGAAAAACGAGAAGGATTTTTTAGAGAGGATAGAAAAGGTTCTGCCTCAGTTTTCCTATTTAAGGATAGCGATGATTGGACTTCTTCTCAGCTACTACTCTCAGCACCTTCAGCAGCTCCAGGATGAACTGACCAAAGCCTCTTCCCAACTTGAGAAGGATATTGAAAAAAGGGGAAGGAGATATATGGGAGTTAAAGAACAACTATGTTTAAAATCAATCCTTCATACAGCATCAGGTGTCTCAAGACGGGCACTCCACTGGATTATAAGTCAGACAGTGCCGGAAAAGATAGAACCCCAAGAAGAATATAGAAAAGCTCTTACTCTATTTGGTGCGACTACCCGTTTTGAGCTTCTTTTAATTTTTATCTTCTCAGTATTAGAAGGGGAAACAAAATTGGCAAAATCCAGCTTGATGAAAAAAGCCCTTGATGAGGCGCGCATTTGTGCCCATAGATATTTCTTTCAAGCTAAAAGAGTGGGATTGCTTGCACCACTTAAACAGGTAAAGATTATTTCCCCTAAAGCATTGACAAAGGAAGAAATAGAGGAAGATAGAGAATTAACAGAGGCAGGACTTGAAGATTACATTTCTTTATTGAAGGTGGAAGACGAAAAATGATAAACCCTGTAAGAGGTGAAATATATAGAGCGAATCTTGAACCTGCGAGGGGAACAGAAATTAAAGGAATAGCACGCCCTATTCTGATAATCCAGAACAATGATATTACGAAATATGTGCGAAGTGTAATTGCTATCCCCTTTACAAAAAATATCAAAAGAAAAGAATGGCCCTTTACTGTTCTTGTAGAGAAGAACGAAGATAATGGTCTGGAAGAAGATTCAGTATTATTATGCCATCAAATCCGAGTGCTTGATAAATCCAGGTTGAAGGAAAAGATGGGAGAAATTTCAGAAGATAAACTAATGGAGATTGAAGAGGCTTTGCTCTTTACGCTGGGGATTGCCTGATGGGTTTTTTAGAATTTCAGGTTCTTCCCTCAGAGATAGAGACTCGCAAGATAAAGAAGTGTCTCCGTCCTCTACCTGTGCTCCCTCCTCCAAAAGAATAGACCAGAAATAATGGAAGTATAATAGATAGCTCTACTTCAAAGTCCTAAAAGATATAGGAGGGCTCCCAAGCTGAGCCCGAAGATAAGATTGAAGAGCTTTATTAAGACAGAGTCTCTTACTGTGTAGGAGAGTAAGGGGAGAATACCATGCCCATCCTGAATAAAGGAACTTGTAAAGAGAACAGAGAAGGGGATTAGTCCCTGAGAGAACATCATAACAAATACAAGATGGGGTCCGGACTCAGGGATTACCCCCATAACTCCACTCATTAAAAGCACCAAAAACATATGCTCTTTTAGAAACCCTTGAAGGTTCCATTGAGCAAGACCAATCTCTATTATTGAGAGGGCACCGAATGTCCAGAGTAATACCCTCCATATATGCTTCTTGACAATATGATTCCACAGATGCTCTCTCAGATAGTGTTCAGGGACTGTAATGGCAATCCCTGTGGATATGAGGAGGAGGGTTAAAAGGGTTATCCTCTGCCATCCCCAGCCTTTTGGACCAAGAATACCTGTAGAGGTAGCAATAACAGCCAGAAGCAGACCAGAAATTAGAATAAATCTATATTGAGAGAAGTTTCTCAAGATAGGGGGCTCAAAGCATTTACACTCCTCATCGTTATGGACTATCCCCAGTCTACACTCCTCGCAAGGGGAGACTTTTAATACAGGAGCGATTCTATCTGTAAGCCAGGCAAAGAATATACCTGAGATAAATAAAAGGCAGAAAAGAAGTAGGGCTGTCTTGGGGAATAAAAGGAGCATAACATAAGCCTCATCCCCTGATGTGGCAATCATACCCCCTACAATAGCACCAAAGCTGAGCATCCCCCTTATATATAGAGATACATTCATAAAGGCACCTAAGCACCCAGGGGTTACCCCTAAGAAGGAAGAGAGTATATATTGACGAACCATCCCCCCTCTCATCCATACCCCCATCCTTCCCTTGGAGAGCACATTTATATAGTCTATAATTAGCATCATCACAAAGACAAAGAGGGTAACCATTAAGGAGTGTTTGAGGATATTAAAGAACATATTAAACTATTTTATTCAATTCCTCAAGGAGCTCATCTATCCTCACATTATATTTCCTTGCAGTCTCTTCTAAGGTCCCCCAGATAGGCTCCCCACAGACAAGGCAGGGGATATTGAATCTCATAAAGACCTCCACAGCCTTAGGATATCTCTCCACAACCTCCTCAACAGTCATATCCTTAGTAATTCTCTCCATTTCAAGAACTATATACAGTTCTGGTTATTTTTCAAGAGGGTCCTATTAAAGGGATTATTTCCAGAGTTTGAGAGTCCCTGTGATACCCAGAAGGAGAAGGACTACAAGGGCAATTACTGCCCCCCATATACCAAGAAGACAGAGGATAGTTACCACTATTCCAGCAATCAATACCCCTATGGATATGGCTATAAAGGATTTGAGTTTATCTAAACCGAGTAAGAAGGCAGCTATACTTCCTGTCCAGGCACCTGTCCCAGGAAGAGGAATGGCAACAAAGGCTATCAATCCTATTATCTCATATCTCTTTACAATCTCACTCTTCGCTTTTGTTCTGGAAAAGATATAGTCCAGAAATTTCTTTAATATGGAAACCTTTCCCAGAACCCTATATAAAAATCCCCATAAGAGGAGCAGGGGCATCACAGGTAATAGGTTTCCAATAAGAGAGATTATAAGGGTCTTCTGCCAGGGGAGTTTTAAATAGTTTATACCCATAGGAAGTGCACCCCTGAGTTCTACTACCGGAAGGGTGGAGATGACAAAGACCGTTGCCTCCTCTGATAAGCCTGCCTCTCTTGCTTTCTCTATGTATCCCTCCCTTGAACAGTTTAAGGAGAGAAGGATTATAAGGAGTAACCATATATCTTTAATAGAACTCAAGGTAGCCCCCTCTTTTTTCTTAGGAAGATTTCTATCCCAAAGAGTGCGGCAAAGAGGAGATATACCCATAGACTTGTAGACGGATTGAAAATTATAACCTTCTCCCTCTTCTTTATAGAGACCGCAATCCCAGACTTTGGAACCCTTGAGTAGGGGAAGTATCTCCCTTTTGTTAGAGAGGCAAGTCTTTTTAGAAGTGGGGAGTTTAGACCCACATCCTTACTCTCTAAGCTTGCCTCAGATACTCTGAATTCAACAGATGCGGTGCCAATTTTCTTATCATTTAAAATACCCTCTACAACCCCTTTATACTTGCCAGGGGGAAGGGCATCTATATCTGTCTCATATATCCCTCTTGATACTTCCCTCATCGCCAACTCTATCCCTGTTAGAGGAATTTTTAGATAGGCGTCCATCCCTTCAACAGGCTCTCCAGTAGCTGATAGGGTTTTCAAGGTAAATCTAATGGGCTCACCCTTTAGATATACCCTCTTATCTGTGAGGAGTCTAAATACCTTTTCTGCTCCCGGTCTTAAGAACCTTAAGGAGTTTACTAAAAATTTTCTAAAGGGTTCCGGGTCCTTCTCAATCCCAGAGATTGCCATATCTATCTTCCATAATGGGAAGAGGTTAAATTCTAAAACCTTCCCCCTTCCCACTCTTCTGAATAGAATTAAGGGCTGTTTGGAATAGAGATCCATAGCCCATACCCTCCCTCTTATATTTGAGCCTTTTCTAAGGGAGAAGACCTGAGGGAGGTCTTCTAATAGATATCTTCCATACTCATAGAATATCCCCTTTGTTGCGCCCTCAGGGGTAAGTTCTAAGGAGCCCTCTCTTTTAATTATATCTCCTACCTTGCAGGGAAGGATTGGAGAGAGGAGGGGATTGGGTTTGAAATCAGGTCCGGTCAATATCAAGAGTCCACCCCCGAGCTTTACAAAATCTATGACCTCCTCCTCTCTGCCAAAATCTTCTATATTGTCAAGAATTAAGACATCATAGTTTAGCCTTCGCCAGATAAATTCCTTAAGCCCCTTATCTGTTACAAGATAGAACGAGCCACGCTGAAAAGAGACAACCTCCTTAAAATCTATGTCCGGGTCTCTTCTCATAACTCTTGATAGAAAACCCGAAGTTGGTGAGGGTCTATTGGTAAAGTAGAGAACAGAGAGGCGTCTTTTTAATACATTGATAGCAAAGGGATAGCGGTTATTTTGAGGATTATCATCCTTTATATCTACCCTTATATTATAATAAGAGATGCCAGGACTCTTTGCTATAATGGGGAAGGTTATCTCATTCTCTCTCCAGTCTGAAGAGAGAGGAATTCTCTTCTCTCCAATCACTGAGCCCCTTTCTAAAATCTCCATTCTCCCTTCTTCGGTAGAGAATCCATAGCTACTATATCTCACCACAACCTCTACTGTATCAGAGGTATAGACCTTTGCAGGAAGAATGACCCTTTCTATCTCTAAGTCTCTTTTCATCTCTTTACCCAGACCTATGGTATATATAGGTATATTCGCTTCCCTTGCTACTTTAAGTGGGTCTGTGGGTTGATTATGCTGACCATCAGAGATGAGCACTATGCTCCCTGGTCTTTTACTTAGGGCAAATCTTAGAGCCTTTGTGATATCTGTTTTATCTCCAATAACTCCCTCTCTTCTTAAAGGATAGATAGTGTCTGAGAATCCGAAATACTCTACGGATAGGGAAGGGTCTTTAAAGAGTTTTTTATCTAAAAGCCTCTTCCCCTTATCAATCTCCTCTCCCATACTCCTGGATATATCTAAAAGGACAAGAACCTCAGGCTTCGGAGGAATTACCCTCTTGTATCTAAGGACAAGACCTACAAAGATAAGGATGAGGATTAAAATCAGAATAGTTCTTAGAAGGAGGAGAATAGAGAACCCCCTCTTAAAGAGCAGAATCAATAGGACTATCAAACCTATTATGAGACCACTATCTAATAAGGTCACAGGTCCCAAGCCGCCTCTCCGGTCTTTTTAGATAGATACTCAGGGTCTCTTGAGAAGGGACAAATCTTGGATAATCTCCCAAAAGGTCTATCCATCCATCCCTTGATGTATCAGCAAAACACTCTATCCTATACTCCCCCTCTCTGAGCTTTAAGGAAAATTCTCCCAAAAGGTCAGATAGGGCAAGGGCTTTAAGGGTATCCTTATTGTAAAAGAGGAGCATAGCATTGGAGATTGGGCTCTTTTTATAATAGACCCTGCCATAAACAGGATATCGGGGTAAAATGGAATCAGAGGTGAAGTAGGTATAGGTCCCTAAGAATAATGGGTTATGGGAAAGGTCGGTGAGAAGAGGAGGGAGGAGGAAATAAGAGACTCCCTTAAGGGTGTCTTCAAAAGTTAAAATCAAGAGGTTCTGATTCTTATTCCACTTCTTCTTTAGGACCCCTTTTACAAATATAAAACATAGGGGGGATAGAGTATCCATAGGTTCTGAGAAGGAGACCTCTATCACTCCTTTCAAGACCTTAGTTTTGCCTGCGCAAGGATGGATAGAGACTATGCGAGGGGGGATGGTATCTGGTAAAAGAGAACCTCTGAACCTCTTTTTTATTGATGCGATATTACCTGCTGTATCTGCAACTCTGAGGCTTAATAGGTAATCCTTCCTCTTTTGGGGTTGGGTAAGGAGGAGGAGAGTATTCTTATCTCTCTGGATAATAAACCTTATATTAAGGGTATCTTCACCAGATGTAATGGAGAAGTTTTCCCTTTTTATAGACAACGAATCTAAGGGCTCTGAGAATCTACATAACAGGTGAGTCATATCCTGAACCTCTAACCTCTTCAATCTTGGTGCAAATCTATCAGGAGATGGTGGTATTCCCTTCCTTGCACAGGAGAAAAGGAAAAGCAAAAAAAATAGTAATCTGAGATTTTTACTTAGCATCACATCCCCAGCATTTCAGGAATGAATCTTGATACCTGGGTTGGTCTGGAATATCGCAGTTTTGGATAGGATAGATACAGCCTCTCAATAGCCCTTGTTGCTCCTACAAAACACAATCTCCGTTCCTCTTCTAAACTCCTCCTATCTGCTGTATTCTTTACTAAAGGGAAGATACCCTCCACAAGACCTGTAAGGAATACAACAGGAAACTCCAGACCCTTTGCCGAATGGACTGTCAATAATTTCACTGTATTCCTACCCCAGTCTACCATCTCAAGGTTTTCTAAGAGGGCTAAATGGTTGAGGAATAGGGGAAGCTCTCCAGGTCCAAACTTCTTTGCAGATTCCAAAAGTTCTGTAATATTCTGGAGTTTTCCTGCCTCACTCTCTCTACGCTTCAATCTCTTTAAAAAGCCTGACTGTTCTAAGGGAAGGGATAGGAGGTCGTATACTGAGAATTCATCCTTCTTCTCCAGGATAAGATTTATTGTGGTTAAGCATCTCTCCACCCTTTCAGGGAAGAGGAGGCTTTCTCTGGTTTTCAGCTTGAGTCTATTATCCTTTATCCTTAAATATTTAGATACCTCCCTTTTCTTAAGATTGAGTAGCCATCCTATAATAGGCAGGAGAATCTCTGGTTCCCCTTTATCAATAGCCCTTAAAAATTCTGTAAGATTTCTCACCTCCTCTCTTTCATAAAACCTCTCAGTTCCCACAACGCTGTAAGGGATGGAACTGTGAGCCATTACCTCTTCAAAGACCCTTGACTGGGAGTTGAGTCTATAAAGGATGGCAATATCAGAAAAAGCCCTCTTCTCTCTATTCACTAATGACTTTATAGTCTTCCCCACAAAGTTTGCCTCATCATCCTCATTTGATGCTGTATATAGCTCCACATCTCCCCTCCCTTCTTTTGCGGTAAAGGTGAGCTTCTGTTGTCTCCCTCTGTTATGGGAGATGAGATTCTCTGCTATCTCCAAGATCCTTTCAGGAAGCCTGAAATTCTTTGTGAGGATAAAGGTCTTTATCTCTGGGAAATCCTTTGACACCTGATATATAAGTTCTTTCCTTGCACCCCTCCACTCATATATGGACTGGTCCTCATCACCTGTGAAGAATATATTCTTGGAATATAATAATTGGATAAGTCTATACTGGGCATAGTTCAAGTCCTGGAGTTCATCAACAAATATATGGGAGAACTTCTTAGAGTAGAACTCTCTCAGGTCTTCATACTCCTCTAAGAGTTTTACAGGATAATAGATAAGGTCATCAAAATCTAAGAGGTTTCTATCCTTTAGTATCTCCTGATATTTTTTATATACCTCTGCACAGACTCTCTCCCAGGTAGTTCTTGCCATTCTCTCTACCTGCTCTGGAGATAAGAGTCTGGTCTTATAATTCTCAATCATGGAGAGGATTGTTCTCAGTCTCTCCTCACCAAAGCCAGGGAGGAGTAGTTTGAACCCTTTTGATGAGGGCTCTCTTATCTCAAAGTCTTCTCTAATATCAAGCCTTCCACAATCCCTCTTAAGAATCCTGTATCCTATGGTATGGGTAGTATCTATCCATATATCCCTTGATGGCTTTCCCAAAAGGTGTTCCAACCTCTCCTTAGCATCATTGGCTGCCTTCTTTGTAAAAGCCATAACGAGCACATTTGATGGGTCTACCCCTTTTTTAATTGTATGATAGACCTTATAGATAAGAGTTGTTGTCTTTCCTGTCCCCGCAGACCCGAGAAGGAGAATCTGTGGGGCATCACACTCTATGACCTCTTCTTGCTGTGGGGTTAGAGAGAATTCCTTACGAGGGATGTCAATAGAAGGAAAAGAGGTTATCTCTATCCCCTTATCTTTGAAAAGGGTCTGGAGGAGTTCAGAGGCAAGAGGTCTATCCTTAGGAGACTTCGCAAGACAGGAGAGGACCACCTCCTCCAGCTCTTTTGGAACCTTTGGATTGAGAAGGGTTGGTGGAGTAGGTTTTGAGCGGAATACAAGCCTTCTTATACCCTCTAAGGTATCGGACAAGAAGGGAGCCTTCTGGGTCAATAATTCGTAGAGGATAGCTCCGAGGCTGTATATATCTGACTCCTTTAGAAACTTCCCTTTCCATGCCTCTGGAGCCATATAGATAGGGGTTCCAGCAATAGAGGCAGAGAGGCTCCCTGGTCTTAAGAACTTTGCCAGTCCAAAGTCTGTTACCTTAACAGTTCCATCCTTGCTTATAAGGATATTCTCGGGTTTTAAGTCTCTGTGGATTACCCCCTGCCTATGGGCATACTCTATAGCCATCAGGATCTGTTCAAGATAGGAGAGGATAGAAGAGATAGAGAGTTTCCCCTCCTCCATCAATGACCTTAAAGACTTCCCTTCTATATACTCCATCACCATCAGGAATTTCTTATCTATCACATCTATATTATAGAATCTCACGATATTCTTATGGTCAAGGGAGGAGAGGAGTTTGGCTTCATCCTTCAGCATAATTATATCCTTCTCTCTCATCCTTGCTATTTTGAGGGCAAACTTCTTTTCCAGGATTGTATCAAACCCTAAGTAGACATCGCCAAACTGACCCCCACCGAGCCACTTTATAATTCTATATTTACCCAATTGAGAGGAGACCATTAAGAAAAGGCGGCAAGGTGCAATAGAGAATTATCAAAGATAAGACCCCTTCCTATAAAGCCTTTACCCCCAAAACGGATCTCCTCTCCCAACCCTATAGAAGGAAACCTTGGCGCCTCCTTTATCTTCTTCAGTCTTGAAAGGAACCTATTAGCCTCCCTTAGAGAAGGCTCTCCCCTTATCTGGGTCTTATCCAGGACTTCTATTGCATAGCTCTCAAGGAGTTTCTTTGATAATTTATTAAATAGAAGAGGGCTACTAAAGAGGTCGAGCCCAATAATCTTAGAACCAAAAGCCCCAATAATTCCTGAAAAGCCTTTTAAAGCTTCTACCCCTTCTGTGTATCTCTCTATCTCAGAGGATAGGGTAGTATAGAGGTCGTGCATAGATGAGGTATAGGACTTCACTTTAAGGGTAGTAAGCCTCTTCTCCACCTCCTTCCATATGGTAGTCTGGTCTGATGAGAATCTCCTTGATTTTCTTAAAGAGGATAGGGTAGTTTTGGCAAGGATTTTCCTCAAGGATGGGTAAGCACAGGAGTCACTGCTTCTAAACAATCTATTGCCACTCCACCTCCCCTGTTCCACACAGCTCACAGGGATATCAATAGAACTCCTGCGGTCTATAAGGCAGGCAGTATTTGTTATCCTATTCTGGAGAGCTCCCTCAATCTCCTCACCATCCAGTAGAAATATCCTATACTCAGAGGGGTTATCCAGCCTTATCCTCTCAACATCTTGAGAGGAGACCTCAGATATCTCGGCAAACCCCTCCTTTAAGACCTCATTCAGGACTTTAATAGAACCCCCATCCTCCTCTCCATTCTTTAAAGGGTAGATTACCAGATTCCTCAAAAACAGGGGTTCAGATATTTTAATATTATCCAACCATTTAGTAAGAGCCCCCATAATTTCCTCCTTAAATCAGGATATAGGGAAATTATAAGTTGTCAAGCCTAAGGTCGTCACATAGAGAAAGGGTGGGGATATCTTTCTATTTTGAAGTTGCAGATATACTTCCCTATCATAAAAAGGAGTTTTCTATAGCCCTCTGGATATGTCTATTCCACGGGGTTGACAAAAGCTCAGAAGTTTTCTATAATGGAATTAAGCAATTTAAGGAGAAGAGGATGTCAGGTAAGGAGCCAAGCCTAAGGTCAATAAATTTTGAAATAAAGGAGGAATATGAGTAGAATCATAAAAAGGTTAGAAGTTCTTGGTGACAAGGGAAGAGGGGAAGCAGAGATTTTATTCGACTCAGAGGCTTCCCAGTCGGTTGTGCGAAAATCTCTGGCTGAGAAGCTTGCGACAATTATTAAATTACCAAAGGCAAGGAGATTTAAGCTTGCGGACGGCAAAACAGAGGCAAAGACTGACCTATTAGCTAACATAATGGTTGCGATTGATAGTGTGATAATTGATACCAGATTCTATGTCCTTGAAAAGCTTGGTAGAGAAATTATCATAGGTGCTTCTACAATGCAGGAATGGGATATCAGACTCAATCTTAAGGATGAGAAGATAACAGTAGGTCAGGACCCTAATGCGATTGAGCTTTATTAAGAAGGACTTTAATAATCGGAGCTTCTCAGTTTCGTGTCCCTTCTTGTAATAGCCTGAAGCCTAAACAAGGGGGTGAACTTGGGTCATCTCTATGCATCTGTGAAGATATTCAATAAAGAGGGTTCGAAGTATAAAGAGGTCTTACTCCATGTGGACACTGGCTCTACCTATAGTTGGATAGACAAGGCGATTCTAAAAGAGTTAAAAATTGCTTCCAAGGGCAAAAGAGAATTCCGGACGATTGAGGGGAAAATCGTCAAAAGAGAAATTGGGGAAGCGGTTGTGGAATACGAAGGAGAGCGAGCAACTACAATTGTTGTATTTGGCGAGAAAGAAGACGCATCGATACTCGGTGTTTATACCTTAGAAGGGTTAGAGTTAACTGTTGACCCTACGACTGAGAGACTGAAGAAAGTAAAAGTGCATCTTGCAATATGAATAGAAAAGTGAAAAAACTAATGACCAAAGCCCAGAGCCTAAAGCCTAAACAAGGAGGTAAAATGTTAATAGGTTTTAAAGTCCTGGGTAAGATTAAGTCCTCACTTTTGGCTATCCCTTTTATAGCAGGGTTGATAGCCCTTGTTATACCCCAATCTACCCTTGCAGATGAACCAGATACTCTCTGGACGGAGACATACGGAGGCACTTACTATGATGTGGGTTACTCAATCCAGCAGACATCAGATGGCGGATATATCATCGCTGGCTTGACAAGGTCTTACGGTGCTGGCTATGATGATGTCTGGCTGATAAAGACAGATTCAGGAGGGAATAAAGAATGGGATAAGACTTTCGGCGGACCAGATTGGGATCGGGGCTACTCAGTCCAGCAGACATCAGATGGCGGATATATCATCGCTGGTTACACAAGGTCTTACGG
>CAZWJY010000015.1:15608-17626 GCA_964634335.1 uncultured bacterium | reverse complement strand
CCCTCTTGGCAAACCAGTCCACCCATCTCTTTGTATGATAGGAACTGGCATCAGAGAGGATACAGAGTCTCATCCTTCACCTCTGAACCCACCTGTCAAGGTCTGAACCCTCTTGAAGAGCCTATAGAACTGAGCCTGCTCCTCTTTTGTAGAGACTTTCCAGAAAAAAACCAGAAATAGAATGACTATCGATAGCCCGCTAACTATTATCCCTATAATTGGAGAAGGGGAATACCTTTGTAAGATGAATAAACCAAGAATACCAGTGGCTATGGTAAAGAGAAGGGTCTTAATAATAAAGACCCAATCTATCCTTAAAGAGGTGTGATAGGGGATTATATAGAAGAGGGTAAAGAGTAAAACCAGGCTAAAGGAGAGAATATTGGCAACCCCTACACCTACAAGACCAAATTTGGCTCCCAGAGGATAGATGAGAAGGATATAAGAGAGGAATCTTACTAAATCACATATTATGAATAGGGAGATTTTTCCTACAGACCTCATTGCAAGGGTGATAGGGGTATAGAGGCTGAGGATGGGAAGAGTAAATACTATAAGTCTTAAGAGGGTTAAACTCCTCAAATACTCCGGGGTGGCAATGAGCAGGATAACCTCTCTACCTAGGACAAAGAGGAGGATAGTCAATAGGCAACTGAATAGGAAGAGAATTTTGGTCATCCTCCATAAGTCTCCTCCTAATACCTCCTCCCTCCCCTTCTCCCAGTGATAGCTGAGCTCAGGAGCAAGGGCTTGTAAAGGGATGGCAAGGATTCGCCGTGCCAGTAGATTTGCTCTCATAGCTACAACAAAAAGGGAGACAGGACCCATCCCTAAGATATAACCCACAATTAGCCTGTCTAAATACCCAGAGAAAGGGGAGAGAATTCCTTGAATAACACTGTATCTCCAGTAAGGGATGACCTCTTTTAGGACTTTTTTATCTATCCTATGGGTCCAGCCTATCCTGCGGGATAGGAAGATTACGGCAAGAATCAGGGAGGGGAGAACTGATAAGAGGTAGAGCTTGAAAAGGAGGGGAACATTTAGGGAGTTTTTAAAAAGATATAGCATCCCTGTTAAGAGAAGGAGCCAGAGGATATTGAGGCTGGCAAAATAGGACATTTTGCGTAACCCTATAAACCCATTGAGGAGAAGGGTGAGAAATATTACAGAGAGTTGAACTGTCATCCCTATCCCTAAGTATCTCCCTATCAGCTCCTCTCTATATATTCCAAAGCCTATCCTATACCCTATAAATAAGAAAATAATGTTAATTATGGCTCCAAGGGTAATAAATAGAATGACAGAAGAGGAGACCAAAACTTTTGACTTCCCCCTTTCTCCCTCAGCCTCAAACTTTGGTAGATACCTTGAAAAGACAAGGGGTAACCCCATTAAGAGGAGCTGGGCGATTATACCTGAAAAAGCCATTATGGTGAAAAAACTGCCAAGCTCGGAAATTTCCATAAAAGAGGAGAGAATCTTGAGCTGGATAAGAGAGAGGAGGAGAGAAGAGAGATAGGAGAGATAAAGGTAAAAGGTATTTCTGATTACTGGCATAGGGAAGAGATGAGCTCTGCCTCTTCTCTAATTCTCTCCTCCCAAGAGGGGAAGTGAGAGAGAGCAAATCTTTTGGCATTCTTAGAAATCCTTTTATAAAGTCCCCTGTTTCTAAGGAGAGAAAGAACCTTTCTGGCTATATCCTCTGGGTCCTCCTCTGCCAGAAGTCCTGTTTCACCATCTTTTATAATTTTAAAGGTGTCCCTTATGTTTGTAGCTACTACTGGAATCCCACATATCATAGCCTCCTCTACCGGTTTAGTGAGATTGGAGACCTTATTGGTAGCTACCATAATATCTGCTATTTTATAATATTTAAGAATCTCCCTATGTCTCTTTGCTCCCAGGAGAGAGATACTCTCTCTTAAGCCAAGTTTAATTATGAGTTCCTCCAGCCTTTTCCTTTCTGGACCCCCACCGATTATCAACAGTCTTGTAGAGGGTTCCTTCTCTATAAT
>CAZWJY010000015.1:0-15598 GCA_964634335.1 uncultured bacterium | reverse complement strand
TCTATAATCTTTACCATAGCCTTGATAGCTAAATCGAACCCTTTAAACCATACGAGATTGCCAACGGCTAAGATTACACCTTTCTGGGGTTTCCTCTCCATCTCTCCCCAGCTTCTGTCTACAGGGCTTTTCCAAAAGGAAAAAATCCTCTTCGGTATTTTAAATCTCTCTGCAGCCTTATCACCCTGGGTTCCATCATCCTTCATTATGAATCTATTAAAGGAGAGGGAGAGGGCTATAATGCTGGAGAAGTCTGTGATATATCCCCTGATACTGAACCTACTGGGAGGGAAGAATATGCCAAACAATTTAATAACCGTAGGCTTTTTAAAAACTCTCCCCAATATCCAGGTGGATAGTGCTACATAGCTCCCCCATCCATAGATAACGCTTATCCTCTTCTCTTGAATTATCCTCCCTGCTTTCTTAATGCAGAGAAGGTTGAAATAGAGGTATCGGAGAAATTCCAGGAAGATTCCTATCCTTCTTATGGATGGCAGGGAAGGGAAGGTAACAGGATAGAAGAAGAGGGAGTCTCTATTCTTAGGGGCGAATCTTTTATCCCAGGGAAGGAGAAGGTGGATAGTAAAGCCTCTTCTTAGAAGCCCTCTGAGGATATAAGCGCTCTCAGGATTACCCTCAACCCTATCCAAATCCCAGTCATTACCCCAAGGGGAGAGGATTAGAAGACTCTTTTTAGAAGCCTCCATATCCATGACTCCCATCTATACCCATTATAGACTACCTTCTCTCCTCCCAACCTCTCCTTCCAGCGGATAAGACCCAAAGCCTGAGGGGGTGAGGCTCCAAGGTTGGCATATCTATATCCATTTTTACAACCCCACTCTATCATCTCCCAGAAGAGGGCATTATTGGGACGGTAGGGAAGAGCTTCATTAAAGGAGGCGTTTCCCCAGAAATAGATTGTCTCTTTATATAAGAAAGAGATGAGATAGGAGAGATAATCTTTACCCCTTAATGCCAAGGTCCAGCGAAGGTTTCCCTTCTCAGACATAATCTTGAATATATTTCTGTATAGCCTTAAGGGAAATTTTAGCCTCCTCTCTTTATGCCTCTCTGTTGTTTGGATGAGCATCTCATAACAGATGGGTATCTCCTCCTCCCTTTCCAAGGGTTTAATCTCTACCCCTCTTCGGCGGGATTCCCTTACTTGCTCCCTTACCTTTTTATGGATTCTCCCTCTCCATAGTTTATCAGGGTCTGGGAGGAGTTTTGTGATATGGGTAGTGACCTCTATTTTAGAAAAACCCTTAAGCAGTCCACTGAGGAGTCCATTAAAATCCTCTATGTATGCCCTTTTAAAAGGACCCTGGATACTTTTTAAAAGATAGGAGCCAAATTCCTCCCTCTCCTCTATCTCCCCTATTAACCCTCCATAGGTTCCATAGGGCATAGAATAGAAGGTCACAAGACCTAACCTCCTTTTCTCTATAATAGGCATCCCTGCCAAAAGGTTATCGTCTCTTTTAAGGAGGATAAAAGCTCCTCTCCAGGATGGGAATGTCTCTATCCATACTCTCATCCATTCAAGGGTATGGTAGATGGTAGCGTTGGGTGAATCTTTTAGAAGTTTCTCCCATCTCTCCTGAGATATCTTTCCTAAGGGGACTCTCTCTACCATTTCTCAGTTTAACATTATAAAGAGAGAGGTCAAGTCATCTGATAATCCACTTAAATTTACCCGCATTTATTGGGATTTTAGATAATAGTCATTGCGAGGAGCGTAGCGACGCAATGACAGAGGAAGCTGGTGGTAATTTTCAGGGTGCTATTGACAGAGAATTATTTAGAGGTATATTTTAAAGATGATACCACGACTCCTGTCTCTTAAAGGAGAGGATTTAGAGGAAGAGATGGTAAGGGTAGGGGTGGATAGAGAGGCTATCCCTATCCTCATCTCTAAAGCCCATTCTCTGGCTATAAGGATAGATAACCTTACCCCTGCTATCTGTAATATATTAAAACAGGTAGCCTTAGAGATAGGGGGTGACTGCGCAATACCAAGAGAGGCTATCACAGGGAAGATAGAAAGACCCTCCTGTATACTTCTGGTTAATGAGAGGGAACTCTGTAAAGTGATAGAGAAGATAAAGGAACAGCCCTTTGGGATGAAAGACTTGGCAAAGAGACTTGAAGAGTTAAAGGATAAATGTTTCCAGAATCATTTTGTATTGGACCTCTCAGGGAGAAAATTATTTCTATCCAAGAGGACTCATATTATGGGGGTTCTCAATCTTACCCCTGACTCCTTTTATGATGGAGGGAGGTATTTAGAACCAGAGAGGGCGATCAGACAGGCAGAGAAGATGGTGGAGGAGGGAGCAGATATTATAGATGTTGGAGCCGAGTCTACCCGCCCAGGCGCAGAACCTATCCCTGTTGAGGAGGAGTTGTCAAGATTATTGCCTGTTCTTAAATCTATTAAGGCTGAATTGGATATCCCTATCTCTGTGGATACCTATAAGTCAGAGGTAGCCAGAAGGGTTCTGGATATGGGTGTAGATATAATAAATGATATATCTGGTTTGCACTTTGACCCTGATATGGCAAAGACGATCTCTAAATTCAATGCAGGATGTGTGCTTATGCATATAAAAGGGAGACCTAAGGATATGCAGAAACACCCTCAATATACTGACCTTATGACTGAAATTATCTCTTATCTCAGGGATAGCCTTAAAATAGCTGAGGAGGCAGGGATAGATATAAATAGAACCATTTTAGACCCTGGGATAGGCTTTGGTAAGAGAATAGAAGATAACCCGGTTATTATAAGAAGACTCTCTGAATTGAAATCCTTAGGCAGACCCATACTCATAGGTGTTTCAAGAAAATCCTTCATAGGGTATAGCCTTGGTCTTCCTGTTGAGGATAGGTTGGAGGGGAGTTTAGCCTCAGCGGTTCTGGCTATTGTTAATGGAGCCTCTATACTGAGAGTTCATGATGTGAAGGAGACTAAAAGGGCAGCAAGGATGGCTGATATTATCTTAGGGAGATGCTCGAGTTCCTGAAACCAGGTATCCTTGATATAGTAGATATTCTCATAGTCGCTCTCTTTATCTATTATCTCCTCCGCTTCCTTAAAGGGACGAGGGCACTCCATATGCTCTTTGCCCTTATTGCTATCTTTATAATCTCCTTTCTTGCTCATTTAATCAATTTAAGGAGTGTTGTCTTAATCGTTGATTCCTTAAAGGCTGTTTGGGTTGTAGCCTTCTTTATTATCTTTCAGCCTGAGATAAGGACTGTCTTAGCCAGGCTTGGACGCTATAGAACCCTCGGTTTCTTTAGACCTGAAGAGAAGGGACATCTTATAGAGGAATTGGTAAAGGCCGCAAAATTATTGTCGGAAAGAAAGATAGGGGGGTTGATAGTTATAAAGCAGGAGATGGGACTTAAAGAGTATATGGAGACAGGGACAAGGCTTCGGGCAAAAGTCTCTGCACCTCTCTTGGTCTCTATCTTCACTCCTCCATCCCCCCTTCATGATGGCGCATGTATCATTATAGGAGATGAGATTGTCGCTTGTGGATGTATACTCCCTGTGAGTAGTGACCCCAGACTGAAGTTTGTAGGAATGCGGCATAGAGCAGGGATTGGTATTACCGCTATTACCGATGCCGTGGCTATGATAGTCTCAGAAGAGACAGGGAAAATCTCCTTTGCCAATAAAGGAAAACTGCTCTCAGGTTTAACCCCTGATGCCTTGCGTAGAAATCTCTTTCAAGTATTGCAAAAGGAACCAAGGGAATAGAGGTCCTGCTTTATCCTTTAAGATGACCCTTGACAGGTGGAAGGGGGTCTTTATAATAGCTAAACTAAGGAGGTTATGATTATAATTCAGAATGAATACTTTCAATTCTTATTGATTATAGTAGGATTCATCATTCTGGCAAAAGTCCTTCACCTTGTATTGACAAGATATGTTAGAAGACTTGCAGAGAAGACAAAGAGTGATATTGATGATATTATATTAGGAATTGTTACCAAACCATTATATATCCTTATTATCCTTATCGGTTTGTATATGGGGTTAAAATCCTTATCCATTCTTACACCTTATCTTTTTTGGATAAAAGGGGTATTCTTTGTAATATTTGCCCTGATAATATCTGTTGTGGTTTCAAAGATTTTATCGGTTTTTATATCCCAGGGGTTAAAGGTCCAGAAGAGATTTGAAAAGACACCGCAATTGATAATAAAAATAGTTAATATGGCTATCTATCTAATTGCTATTCTGGTGATTTTGAAACACTTTAATATTGAAATCACACCCCTGGTTGCCACCCTTGGATTGGGGGGGTTGGCTATCGGTTTGGCTCTCCAGAGTACACTCTCTAATCTCTTTGCTGGCTTGCATATTATCTCTGATAAACCAGTAAATGTAGGAGATTTTATTGTATTGGGGGATGGTATCTCTGGTTATGTAGAAGATATCGGATGGAGGTCAACAAGGATAAGGACATTGCCCAATAATATTGTGGTAATCCCTAATTCAAAACTTGCAGATAGTATAATTACCAATAGGTCAATGCCTCAACAGGAGATGGGAGTAGTTGTCCAGTGCGGTGTTGCCTATACATCTGATTTGGAAAAGGTGGAGAGGGTTACAGTAGATGTAGCAAGAGAGATTCAAAGGAGAGTCCCCGGTGCGGTGAAGACATTTCAACCCTTTATAAGATACCATACCTTTGGAGATTCAAATATAAATTTCTCCATAATTCTAAGGGTGGAGGACCCTGTAAGTAAGTATTTGGTTGTCCATGAGTTTATAAAGGCTCTTAAGAAGAGATATGATGAGGAAGGGATTGAAATCTCCTGGCCTGTTGTGAAATTATACCGGGGAGATAAAGGTTAATCATTCCCTTCCTATGGTTCGAATTTTATCACATTGCAGGTTATAGTTTCTGATATATCCTTTATTTAATACAAGTTCTCCAAGGGCATTGAAATCAGAATCCGGATACTGCATTCACATTCTGGACTCCTTTTTACCACTCCCCTGTCCTTAGATACTTATCTATCTCTCGCGCTGCTATCCTTCCTGCACCCATAGCAAGGATTACAGTAGCAGCGCCTGTAACTATATCACCTCCAGCAAATACCCCTTTCTTTGTTGTCTTCCCTGTAGACTCATCCGTTACTATTGTTCCATGCTTTCCTGTCTTTAAATCAGGGGTAGTTGAGGTTATTAAAGGGTTTGGGCTCTGACCTATGGCTACTACAACTGTATCTACTTCCATCTTAAAGTTTGAACCCTCAATAGGTATGGGTCTCCTTCGCCCTGATGCATCAGGCTCACCAAGCCTCATCCTTATACATTCCATCTCCTTAACCCATCCATCTTCATTGGCATAGTATCTGACAGGCAGGGTTAAGAGTTCAAATATTACCCCTTCCTCCTTTGCCCTCTGAATCTCCTCAATCCTTGCTGGCATCTCCTTCTCAGACCTTCTATAGATGATTCTTACCTCCTCTGCACCCAGTCTTAAGGCAGTTCTTGCCGAGTCCATAGCCACATTCCCTCCTCCAATCACTGCTACTTTCTTACCTCTTACTATGGGTGTATCATATTTAGGAAATAGATATGCTTTCATAAGGTTTGACCTGGTAAGATACTCATTAGCAGAGTATATGCCATTGTAATTCTCACCAGGAATCCCCATAAACCAGGGAAGCCCTGCACCTGTGCCTAAGAAGACAGCATCAAACTCCTCTAAGAGTTCATCAACAGTCTTTGTTCTCCCTACGATAAAGCTGGTAACCAGTTTTGCTCCCAGTTTTAGCACATAATCCACTTCCCTCTGGACAATAGCCTTGGGGAGTCTGAATTCAGGGATTCCATATACGAGGACCCCTCCTGGCTTATGTAGAGCCTCAAAGATGACCACCTCATGCCCAAGCTTTACCAGGTCACCTGCTACTGTAAGTCCTGCAGGTCCTGAACCTACAACTGCTACCCTCTTTCCTGTGGAGGGAGGTTTTGGTGGAATCTCCATCTCTCCCTGGGCTGCCTCCCAGTCTGCTATAAACCTCTCAAGCCTTCCAATCGCTACAGGCTCAAATTTCTTAGCTAAGGTACATACCTTCTCACACTGGTCCTCCTGAGGGCATACCCTTCCACATATAGCAGGGAGCACATTCTTCTCCTTCATAATTCTTATGGCTCCCCTGAAATCCCCTTCGGCTATTTTTGCAATAAAGCCTGGTATGTCTATCTCCACAGGACAACCCTTTACACAAGGAGGATTTTTACACTGGAGACAACGCTTTGCCTCCTGGATAGCCTCCTCTTCTGTATATCCTAAGGGGACTTCATTGAAGTTCTTTATCCTCTCCTCTGGAGGCTGTTCCTTCATAGGTGTCTTCTTAGGAACGATCTTTGCCATTACTCTCCTCCTTTCAGGGATTTTTCAAAGAGCTCTAAGGATTGCTTCTCTTCTTTTAGGTATATCCTCTGGCGTGCCAAAAGGAGGTCATAGTTTACAAGATGTCCATCAAACTCAGGTCCATCCACACAAGTAAACTTTGTCTCTCCTCCGACCTCTACCCTACATGCCCCACACATTCCTGTCCCATCAAGCATTATAGGGTTTAGACTTACTATGGTCTTTATATTATAGGGCTTTGTGGTATTAGATACTGCTCTCATCATCACTACAGGTCCTACTGCCAGAACCCTATCTATCTTCTTACCCTCTTCTAAGAGCCTTTTCAACTCATCAGTAACAAAACCCTTCCTTCCATAGGTCCCATCATCTGTAGTGATGTATAACTCATCAGACACCTCTCTCATCTCCTTCTCCATAATCAGGAGGTTTTTACTCCTTGCTCCAATGATAGAGATTACATAGTTTCCTATAGACTTGAGGGCTCTTGCCACAGGGTATATCTCAGGTGTTCCCACTCCTCCACCTACGCATACAACCGTTCCAAATTTTTCTATCTCCGTAGGTTTTCCTAAGGGACCAACAACATCCAGGATTCTCTCTCCTACCTTTACAAGTCCCAACTCCTTGGTGCTCTTCCCGACCTCTTGGAAGATAATACTGATAGTGCCTGAAGCCCTATCAAAGTCCTCTATGGTCAAGGGGATTCTTTCTGATGTCTCTTTCAGCCTTACCACAACGAATTGACCTGGTTTTGCCTTCTCAGCAATCCAGTCATTTTTTATCTTCAAAAACTTTATGCCTTCAGCCAGGGTGACTTTTTCCAGAACTTCATTCACTTTTCCTCCTTTCTATTCTATTAAAGCTCCCTTTTAACTGTCTCTATTACAAAGACTTCTATAGTATCCCCTGTTTTGAGGTCCTTTAACCCTTCTATTCCTACTCCACACTCATAGCCTGCCTCTACTTCTCTAACATCTTCTTTAAATCTCTTTAGAGAAATAATCTTCCCCTTAAATATCTCCTCTCCATCCCTATAAATCTTTGCTATAGCATCTCTTGCTACTCTCCCTTCTGTAACATAACAGCCGGCTATAGGACCGAGTTTAGGGATTACGAACACCTGTCTTACCTCTGCTTTTCCGATGAGGACTTCTTTCTCTTCAGGTTCTAATAGTCCAAGCATAGCGGCTCTTAGTTCGTCTATAGCCTTATAGATTACATCATAGAGTCTTATCTCCACCCCTCCCTTTTCTGCGAGCTCCTTTGCCTCTGATAGGGGTTTAGTATGGAATCCTACTATTATAGCCTGGGAAGCCTGGGCAAGGAGGACATCTGAGGGGGTAATGGCTCCTATTCCTGAATGGATTATCCTTATCTTTACCTCTTCTAAGGATAGGTCTTCCAATGCCTCCTTTAATGCCTCAGCTGTTCCAGCCACATCTGCCTTTAATACTACCTTCAACTCTTTTATCTTTCCCTGAAGAATTTCATCCTGTAGAGTTTGCAGAGAGACCTTGGGAGTTTTTGATAGAATGACCTCTCTCTTCTCCATTGCCCTCCTTCTGGCAATCTCTCTTGCGGTGCGCTCATCAGGTGTAACCTGAAATCTCTCTCCTGCTTCAGGCAGTCCTGAGATTCCTGTAATTATAGCAGGTGTAGAAGGGGAAGCGGATTCTATCTTTGTGAAGTCTTCTCTCATAAGTTCTCTCACCCTACCATAGCACTCACCACAGACAAAGGCATCCCCTCTTTTCAAGATACCTTCCTGAACAAGAACGGTTACAAGGTTGCCTCTCCTCCTATCCAATCTTGCCTCTATTACCAGCCCTACTGCTCTACCCGTGACTCTTGCCTTAAGGTCCAGTTCATCAGATAGGAGAGTAATGGCTGTTAATAGGTCATCGACCCCTTCTCCTGTTACTCCGGATGCCTCTACCACCATAGTCTTTCCTCCATACCCTTCAGCCAATAATCCCAGCTCTGCAAGTTGGGTTTTCACTCTCTCTGGATTTGCCTGGGGCAGGTCTATCTTAGTAATGCAAGGGATGATAGGAACTCCAGCAGCCCTGGCATGGTCTAAAGCTTCCCTTGTCTGAGGCATAACCCCGTCATCAGCAGCTATCACTAAGATTACAATATCTGTTACCTGCGCTCCCCTTGCTCTCATAGCTGTAAAGGCTTCATGTCCTGGGGTATCTAAGAAGGTAATCTTTTTACCATTACACTCTACCACATAAGCTCCTGTATGTTGAGTTATCTGTCCTGGTTCTTCCTTAGCAACCTTTGTCTTTCTTATATAGTCTAATAGGGTAGTCTTACCATGGTCTACATGCCCCATCACAGTAACCACAGGGGGTCTGGGTCTTATCTCTCCCTCCTCTGGTTTCAGAACCGCTTCTCTCTTCTCCTCTATTTCAAAACCGAACTCTGAAGCTAAGAGAGTGATGGTCTCTAAATCGAGCCTCTGATTGATAGTGGCTAAGAGTCCTATCTCAAAACACTTCTTTATAACCTCTGATGGTTCTATCTCCATCTCATGAGCCAGTTCGGCTACGCTCATATAGGGGGTGACAGAGATTTTACGTGAAGGGGGAGCCTCTTCTTCTTTAACCTCCTTCTGTTCCTTTCCATACCTCCTTTTAATCTTTCTTCCCTCAAGTATCCTTAGAGTCTCCTTAACTGACTTCTCAATCTTTTTTTCATCCAGTTTTACCTTCGGTTTCCTGAAGGGATATCGTCTCTTTCTTTTCAGGCTCTCCTTAATCCCTTTCTCTTCCTCTCTCAATCTCCTCTTAACCTTTTCAAATGCTTCAGGGCTTAAATAGGCAGAATAGCCCCTTACTTTATAACCCATCTCCCTCAAAATCCCTGCCAGGGCTTCACATGAGAGGTTCAGTTTTTCTGCTGCCTCAAAGACTCTTAGCCTCTTCATACACTCTCTCTTATCTTCCTCTTTATCTCCTCTACAGTCTCCATAGGTATCCCCAGGATTCTGGAAAGATTCTCATTTGGGGTGGCTAATATCTGTGCTCCATTGATGATCTCCGCCTTTTGAAGTTTATCCTTCATATCCTGAGACAGGAAGTCTATCTCTTTTACAGGAATCTTAGAGGCTTTAGTGGCTATCAGTCTATTCTTATAATCTGACTCCTTTAGGACATCTATCCTCTCTCCTACAAGAAGGGAGGCAAGCCATACATTCTGTCCTTTCTTTCCAATCGCAATGGCAAAATCGCTATCCGGAACTACCGCTGTATAAGAGTTCTCCTCTCTAATCACATCCAGGACTTTGGCAGGTCCTAAGGCTCTGGAGATATATACCTTTGTATCTTTACTCCATTGCACGATATCTACCTTTTCTGAGGAGAGTTCCTTTAATATATTCTGAATCCTTGACTTTTTATAGCCCACACACGCACCCACAGGGTCTATCTTATCATCCAAGGCATTTACTGCTACCTTTGACCTGAAACCAGGGGCTCTTGCAACCGCCTTTATCTCTACCAGTCCTTCCTGAATCTCTGGCACCTCCTTATATAAAAGTTTCTTTATAAATTCTGGATGGGACCTGGAGAGGAATATTCTGGGTCCAAAGGGTGTCCGTTCCACTCTTGTGACATAAGCCTTTATAGGCATACCCTGACGGTAATGGTCTGTCTTCAACTGGTCCCTATTGGGAAGGGATGCCTCTATCATACCCAAGTTCACCACAATCTCATCCCTGGAAATTCTCTGAATAGTTCCTGTGACGAGTTCTCCTCTCTTCTTTATATACTCCTCATAGAGTTTAGTCCCTGCTGCCTCCCTCAATTTCACTATGAGCTCATCCTGAGCCCTCTGTATCGCTACTCTCCCCACCTTACTCAGTGGTATCTCTGTCCTCAATGTATCACCGGGTTTAATATCGGGTTTCAGTTTCTTAGCCTCCTCTAAGGAGACTTCATTTATTGCTGGTTGAAGACTATCCACTACCTTCCTTAGGTGGAATATTTTTACTCCTCCCCTTTCTGGCTCTATCTCCACTTCTATCTCTGCATCCTTACCAAACCTCCTCTTCAATCCTGAGATGAGACTCTGCTTTAAGATTTCACTTACAAAATTGACATCCACATTTCGGAGTCTGGCTATCCTTGAGATGAGTTCTGCTATCTCTCTATTATCCATCCCTCCTCCTGAATAGTTCCTCATCTGTTATCTTAATAGATGCACGCTTTATCTCTTTAAAGGGGATAAATCCTCTATCTTCTATCCTTACCCCTTCAGAGGTAACCCGTTCAATCCTTCCTGTTATACTCTCTTTTTTGGTGATTATATTCACTCTGCTGTCTATAAACCTTTCAAAATCCTCAGGTTTATGGAGCATCCTCTCTACCCCTGGGGAAGAGACCTCAAGGGTAAAGGGGTAATTTAAGAGACTTCTCAATCTGAGGGAGAGCTGTTTTGTAATCTCCTCACAGTCCTTAACTGTGACTCCTCCCAGTTTCTCCACATATACCCTTATAAGGCTGGGTTTAAGGTCTATCCAGTAGACCTCTGCCCCCTTCTCCTCTACCACTCTATTGATTATTCCTCTGATCTCCTCTTTAATCATACCCTTAGCTCCTCTTTTAAACTCTGTATAAGTTCTAAACTCTTTATAACAGCCTCTCCCTTTTTGACTGTAATTCTTCTCTTATCTCTTCTAATAGTGATATCCACTTCTCCTCTCTTCATCCCCTTAGGTCCCAGCACTATCCTCAGGGGGATACCTATAAGGTCTGCATCCTTAAATTTCACCCCAGGGGTCTGGTTCCTATCGTCTAAGAGCAGGGAGACCCCTTTCTCCTTCAGTCCCCTAACTATCTCCTCTGTCTCCTTAAAGTTATTTATGGGCAGGACTTCTATTTCAAAGGGGGCTATGGATATGGGCCAGGATATACCATCATCATCTCCATACTCCTCAACAGCAACAGCCATAATCCTCTCCAGTCCGATGCCATAACTGCCCATTACGATAGGAGACCTTTTCCCCCCTTCATCTAAGAAATAGGCACCCAAGGGCTCTGAGTATTTTGTCCCCAATTTAAAGATATGTCCCAATTCTACCGACGATTTCTCCTGGAGCGGAGAATTACATCTATAACATCTATCCATAGCCTTTGCCTTCCTTATATCTATAAAGTCTTCTACCTTTACATCCCTCTCAAGGTTTATCCCTTTTATATGATAGTCATCCTTATTTGCACCACTTATCCTCCCTTTGGCTCCTTTTAAGGAACTATCTGCATATACTTTAATCCTCACCCCCACAGGTCCAATAAAACCTAAGGATGCACCCAGTATCTCCTTAGCCTGCTCTAAGGTAGCAGGTCTTATCCCAGAGCCAAAAATCTTAGATAGCTTATCCTCTGATATCTCATCATCACCTCTCAAAAGAATCATAATATACTCATCCTTCAATTTAAAGAGCATACTCTTTATAAGTCTTGAGGCAGGGACCTTAAGAAACTGAGAGACCTCATCTACTGTCCTTACATTTGGAGTATGGACCTCCTCCAAGGGCTGGTCAGAAAACTCTATAAATTCTGGTTCTCCTCTTGCTATCTGGGCATTGGCTGCATAACCACATTCTGGACAGATAAGGACTCTATCCTCTCCTGTCTTCACCTCTGCCATAAACTCACAGGATTCACCCTCACCCATAAGCCCTCCTGATGCCTCAACCGTAAAGAATTTAAGTCCACATCTCTTAAATATTCTATTATAAGCCTGTTTATGGAGCTGATAGCTCTTATCCAATCCCTCCTCATCTCTATCAAGGCTATAAGAGTCTTTCATAATAAACTGGCGTGCCCTGATAACACCCCCTCTTGGACGGGGCTCATCCCTAAATTTCGTCTGAATCTGATACCATATCTGGGGAAGTTCTTTATAAGACCTCACAAGGCTTGATGCCAGAAGTGTAATAATCTCCTCATGGGTAGGACAGAGACAGAGGTCATGACCCTTCCTATCTTTGAGTCTGAACATATCATCACCATACTCCTTCCATCTTCCAGAGGGTTCCCATACCTCTTTTGTAGCCAGGGCAGGGAGTAATAACTCCTGAGCTCCAATCCTATCCATCTCCTCTCTAATAATCTTCTCTATCCTCTTAATCACCCGATAGCCCAGGGGGAGGTAGTTATAAACACCTGAGCTTAGAGCCTTTATAAACCCTGCTCGTAATAGGAGCCGGTGAGACTTTACCTCTGCCTCCTTTGGCTCTTCTCTTAAAGTAGGTATCAATGCCCTCTTCCAATTCATACAATAAGTATAATCCCTTTATCCTCTAAAGTCAAGAGAGAGTTGAGTTCAATCCTCTCTACCTTTTGTAAAAAGATTCTCACGATTTCTTGAACCGCCCGGGTTGCAATGATAGTCCCAATCCTGCCAACCGAATCCTCCCTGTCATTGCGAGCCCCTGTGAAATAAGAGATAATGTTTACGGGAGAGCTGAAAGAAAGGTATATTGCCCTCAAAATAATATGAGACAACTGCTATACTCTATTTCACAGGGGCATGGCAATCTCATATTCACCCATACATACCCTCATAGCTCAATAGTGAAAAGTGTAAACTGACCCTAACAGTCTTCCTCATAGGAGATTACTCGCCCTCACTCCAGTTCATACCCCTTTTATTCCCTTTCTATAACCTTCTTCGCATCCCTTCTACTCTCCCTTATATTTCCAGGGGTTTTTGGGTTTCCTAATAAGTAGAACCAAGAATAAGCTGCAACGACATCTATTACTATCGCCCACCAATAGGAAGGAGGGTTAAAGATTAAGATAAAACTTCTCCCTATAACCATCTATTCCTCCTCTTCATTCCAAAATAGCCTATTTTGTCCTTCTGTTAAGATTTCCATTCTGTCCCAAGATGCCTTATACCCCACTTTTCAAAAAGGCTATGAAAATTCACAGTATAAATAGAATACCTTATGCTTTCTCCTCTCTTCTGTCTCTTATCCTCTACCTTCCATCCCATATCTTTTATCTAACTTCTTGTTTCTTTCTTCTTACATCCTATATCTCCTATCCCAATTCTCAATTCAAACCTTGACCTTTATGGGGACTTTCTAAGAAAAGATGGGAAGGCTTTAGCCACAAAGAGGGTTGACAGATGAAAAATAAGGACTATCCTTTTTTAGAAAGGAGGTTTTGTGAAACTTAACCAGAAAGATATTATGAAGGAAATATCAGAGGAATTAAGCGAGTTAGATACGGAAAACCTAAGAGAGATTTTGGATTTTATTCGCTTTATTCGAGTTAAGAAAGTTATAGACACATCTCAGACTTATTTCTGGGCAAAAAAATGGCAGCAATGGGAGAAAGAAGCAGAAAAGGATAAATTAACAGGGAGGGCGATAGGAGATGGAACACCAGAGGGTTTGATCAAGGAACTCAAAACTTGAGAATAAAGGCATATAAAACATTCAAGAGGCGATATAAGAACTTACCTGTAGATGTCCAAAAGAGAGTTATTAAGCAAATAAAACTCCTTTCTAAGGATTTCAGGCATCCATCCTTGCATACTAAGAAAATAAAGGGTAAGGAGAAAATTTGGGAAGCGAGAATAGATAAAAATCATAGATTAACCTTTGAAATCATTGGGGGTACTATTTTTCTAAGGGTGGTAGGAAATCACCGTGAAGTCTTAAAAAGTCCGTAGTGTAATCTCTTACAATATATATAAGTACCGATCTACCTTGACCTTTAAGGGGTCTACTTCTGCAAAGGAAGTTCTTCCATCCTACATCCTGTATCTTATATCCTCTCTAACTTCTTGCCTTTCTCATTTCATATCCTCCATCTCCCTTTTTACCTCTGGCTTCTATCTCCCATCTCGCTCCTTCCATTCCCAATTCAAAACTTGACCTCTATGGGCTATTTTTAAAGTGCGAAGATTAGGTGATTTCAAAAATTTTCCTCTTTTTTCTCTGTTATCATTCTACTAATAGCAGGCTTATCTTTCACCTCCTTTTAAGAGAGTACCCATTTTACCTCCTTTCCCTCCTCCGCCAAAGCTTCGGATGATGAACCCAGCTCTTCAAGACCTTAGGCATTAGCCTTTAGAGAGGGGTGTCCTGGGCACACCCCCAAAGCCCTTTTTGAAATTGATGTATATCTGTTTATTATTTCACTATCACTATCCTTCTCATGAGGCTCTGTTTTTCAGTTTCTAATCTTAAGAAGTAGATGCCAGAGGGGAGTTCTCTGGTATTCCAATCTATTTGATAGATGCCTGCAGGTTTCTTACCAGAGAAGAGGGTCTTAACCAGTCGTCCTGAGACATTGTAGACTTTGAGAGCAATCTGCTTGGATGTGGGCAATTGATAGCAGATGCGGCAGATGTTGTCTACAGGATTAGGTTGGATTGGTCCGAGAGCAAAATTAGTAGGAGGCATCAGAGTTTCAGTAATTCCGGTGGTCTGAAGCACCATTGTATCGTTACTTGGATTGGCATCACCTGAAAGCAGAGTAATAACCGTAATAGTGTAAGTTGTAGCTTCAGTGGGTGTCCAGGATTTAAACCCAGCCTGCTCTGTTCTATCAACATCAAGCCCATAGACTTGGACAGTATCTGCATAATCTCCGGGTTCAATAGTGCATATAACAGGAAAGTCTACCTTAGAAGTTCCATAGTTTTTCACTGTAGCTTTCGGGTTATAGGACTTACCTGTCTCAATAGAACTACCAGGTTCATCAATGGAGACTACACCTACATCAATGCCAGGTAAAGGAGCACTTGTTACCCACCAGGTAATTGTATCATTGTGGGGGTTACAGTCGCCTGCCATCTGTGTGAATACCTGTATTTCATAAGTCATACCCACCTCTGGTCCAACTTTCCATTCATCAAAGCTTATAGCCTTCTCTTCATTGGGCTGCAAGCTATCCGTCTCTGTATCGATAAAGACTTCACTGCCCTCTTCATCTAAGACCTGGCAGGTGATATTAAAGGCTCCGGTAGCATTAGAGGTGTAGTTTCTGATTGTAGCTGTGGGTTTGTATATAGTATTCACATAAACTGTGTCTAATGGGTAGAGCGGTTTAGATGCGCCCACATCCATTGCCTGAATATACTTAATTGTCGCATAGTCTTCTTCGGTGCCTGAACCATAGCTAAAGCCTGTTACATAGACATTGCCTGAATTGTCCAGG
>CAZWJY010000014.1:0-17662 GCA_964634335.1 uncultured bacterium | reverse complement strand
TAGATATATTAGCAATCATATAGTCTGCAGGGGGTTTGGGAGGAAAGGCAATTACCACCTTCACAATATTCCCATCGTCCTCTATATCTCTAACCGTATAATAACCCGATGCAATCCTTGACTTTATCTTCTGAACATCACCTGCCTTGAGCATAGGTTTTTCTGGCTCTTTTGATTTTTCTTTTCCACAACCTATAAGGATGAGGAGAATCATAACCCCTATGCTTCCTAAGACTCTTTTCACACTTCCTCCTTTCTATTTTAGATTATTATAGCTACAATTCTTGAAAAGTCAACCCTTTGCTTTTCTCTTCAATATCTCCCATTCCTGCTCAATATTCCTTTGCATCTCTTCTATCACTTCATCTGTTAAATGCTTGAATCTTCCTTGAGGCTTTAAATACTCTTTGAGAGGAGTCCCATCAGGTTCTCTATTTATTATATACTTTATCCCATCTATTACCTCGTAGAGGAAGAATGCGCCTGTCCTTACAGCAAGTCTTGCTATCTCTATGGACAGCTCAGGTGCGAATTTCCATCCTGTTGGACAGGGGGCAAATATATGAATAAACTTCGTCCCTTTCACACTCTTTGCCCTCTTTAATTTTCTTATCAAATCATCAGGATAGGCAACAGAGGCAGTGGCAGTGTAAGGGATTCTGTGGGCTGCCATTATCTCTACCATATTCTTCTTTGGCTGGGTCTTGGGATGCTTTACAGGTGTTGTGGTTGTCCATGCTCCCTTAGGAGTGGCTGATGAGCGCTGGATACCTGTATTCATATAAGCCTCATTATCATAACAGACATAGATTATATTATCATTTCTCTCTGCTGCACCTGATAGAGCCTGAATCCCTATATCAAATGTCCCTCCATCACCTGCCCAGGCAAGGACATTGACATCCTCTCTACCTTTAATATCCAATCCTGCCCTTATCCCTGATGCAGTAGAGGCTGCAGTCTCAAATGCACAGTGGAATAGAGGAACCCTTACTGATGAATAGGGGAATGGACCATCTATTATAGTCCAGCAGCAGGCAGGGAGGGATATAACCATATTCCTTCCCAAAGCCTTCAATACATATCTCATAGCAAGGGCTCCACCACATCCAGGGCAGGCAAAATGCCCAGGTCTCATATTCTCATCTTCAGGAATCTCAAATATCTTCATAACTTTACCCCCCTCCACAGGATGGGCTCCTCTGGTCTATTATGGGTCTCTGTATATTCAACCATCTCTTCTAATATTTCAGGGGTGACATCCCTTCCCCCAAGTCCTGTAATGAATCCAAATATCGGTGGTCTTTCAGGCTCATCGTATAGGGCAGCCTTTATCTCTTGAAAGAATATCCCGCCCACACCATAGGAGATGTTCCTATCCACTACCAAGACCTTCTTTGCCTTTAAAAGTACCCCTTTTATATCCTCCTTTGGGAAGGGTCTGAAGAGCCTCACCTTTAATAACCCCACCCTTTTACCTCTATCCCTTAATTCATCTATCACTGTTCGTGCTGTTCCTGTAATAGTGGAAGAGGTAACCATTACTATTTCTGCATCTTCACATCTATAGGGCTCTATTATTCCATAGCTCCTGCCAAAGATTTCCCCGAATTCCTTATCTACCCTTTTTGCTACCTCTACTGCCCTTTCCATATCCTTCTGGAGTAGATATCGCATCTCCATATAATGGTCAGGTCCCAAGAGTCCTCCAAAGGCATGGGGGTCTTGAAGGTCTATCTTTACCTTTGGGTTGTAAGGAGGCAGAAATCTATCCACCTCTTCTGGTTCTGGTATATCCACAGGCTCAGATGTATGGGAGAGGACAAAGGCATCCAAGACAAGCATAAGAGGAATGGAGACCTCCTCTGCAATCTTATAGCCCTGAATTACAGAGTCGAGAACCTCTTGATTGGACTCACAATAGATCTGCATCCATCCTGTATCCCTCTGGGAGAGGGAATCGTTCTGGTCTGTCCACACTGACCATCCAGGAGCCATAGACCTATTCACATTTGCAAGGACAATAGGAAGTCTCCCCCCTGCTGCCCAGTGGAGGAGTTCATGCATAAGGGCAAGACCCTGGGCAGAGGTAGCAGTAAAAGCCCTGGCACCAACAATGGATGCACCTATGCATGCAGCCATTGCCGAGTGCTCAGACTCTACCTTTATAAATTTTGCCTTAAGCTCACCAGAGGCACAGAACTCTGATAGCAGTTCAACAATCTGGGTCTGGGGAGTAATGGGATAGGCTGCAATCACTTCCACTCTTGATACCAGAGCTCCATAAGAGACCGCATGGTTTCCTGTAACTACCTTCTTCATCTCTCCTCCTCCATATCTATCACACCCCTTGGGCATTCCCTTGCGCATACACCACATCCCTTACAGTAGTCATAGTCTACTTTATATTCCTCGTTCCTTATTATCGCCATATCAGGACAGAATACCCAGCAGTTGTCACAACTATTACATACTCCACAGGAGAAACATCTCCTGGCTTCTTTTAGAAGGGTCTCCTCATCGTATCCCATTCTCACTTCATAAAAACCCTTTATCCTGTATAATGGGTCGAGTTTTGGGGGTTCTATCCT
Organism: uncultured bacterium; assembly: GCA_964634335.1. GTDB lineage: Bacteria > Hydrothermota > Tepidihabitantia > CAYHGV01 > CAZWJY01 > CAZWJY01. Next base: position 15,071 of record CAZWJY010000014.1, on the reverse strand, counting down.
CTTTTCCTTTTTAAAATAGCTTAGGTTTATACGCTCAAAGGGGATGGGCTCAATCTTCTCAAACTCAGGGATAGATTTCCCTTTAAAGAGATAATCCATAGCAATGGCAGCCCTCTTACCCCTTCCCAGAGCCTCTACAACTGTGGAAGGACCTGTTACGCAATCTCCACCTGCAAACACCCCTCTCAAGGATGTCCTTCCAAAATCATCTGCCTTTACTCCCCACCCAGTTGTCTCCATCCCGGCAAAGAGGGAGAGGTCCACCTTCTCTCCAATGGCTGATATCACTGTATCAAAGGGAAGGGTAAACTCAGAACCCTTGATAGGTATGGGTCTTCTGCGTCCTGACTCGTCAGGCTCTCCAAGTTCCATCCTTATACACTCTAAGGCTGATACCTTATGGTTCTCTCCAATAATCCTTACAGGTGCTGTAAGGAATTCAATCTTAATCCCTTCCTCTTCTGCATCCTCAACCTCTGAAGGGATGGCAGGCATCTCTTTTCTTGAACGTCTGTAAAGGATTTTCACTCTTGAGCCAAGCCTCAGTGCAGACCTGGCTGCATCTATTGCGGTGTTCCCTCCTCCAATAACTGCCACCTCCCTCCCTATCTCTATCCTTTCTCCGAGATTCAATCTTCTCAAGAAATCGAGCCCAGGGATTACCCCTTCAGAATCCTCGCCAGGTATCCCAAGCTCCCTTGATATATGAGCGCCTGTTGCTATAAAGACCCCATCGTATTCTCCCAGAAGTTCCAGAGGACTACCTATCCTCCTATTTGTCTCTATCTCTATCCCCATCTCTTCAAGTTTCCCAATCTCCTTGTCAAGAATCTCCTTTGGAAGTCTATACTTTGGTATACCTATCCTGAGCATCCCTCCTGGTAAGGATTCAGACTCAAATATTTTTATCCTATAACCCATTCTACGTAGGTGATAAGCACAGGAAATTCCAGCAGGTCCTGAACCTATGATGGCAACCCTCTCCTTTCTATCCTCAATCTCCCATTTATCCCTTATCCTAAGACCATAATCACCAAGAAACCTCTCTATATGATGGATGGCAATGGGCTTGTCATACTCTCCCCTATTGCATTTCTCCTCACACGGATGATAGCATACCCTTCCAGTTATAGAAGGGATAGGGTTATCCTCTTTTATAAGTCTATAAGCCTCTTCGAACTTCTTATCTAAAACAAGCGAGATATATCTCTGAATCTTCTCGCCGGTAGGACAGCTATTATTACATGGAGGCAATTTATTCTCATGCACAGGTCTGAAGGTTCTCCAGGAGCCTGTCTTATTATACAGGGTATCAGAGATAGAGACAGGCATATATGGAAAGTCTGAGAGTTTCTCAAGCCTTACGACTCCCACTTCACCTCCTTATATGCATCCTGTGCAGCCTTTCTATTCCCTTCTAAATTAATAGGCACATACTCCTCCATAGCCTTTTCTATGCTTTCCAACTTAGCCAGTTCTGTAACTTTAATGAAAGCTCCAAGAATTGCAGTATTGACAATCGGGGCTGTCTTAGGACCCAAATGGTATCTTATAGCAATACCTGAGGCATCAACAGTGGCAACCCTGAAGGAAGAGAATTCCTTAAAATCCTGTGGGGCTTTATTAGAATTTATCACCACCCATCCCCCAGATTTCAAACCTTCTGTCACCTTAACCGCCTCTATAAGGATAGGGTCTAAGACGATTATATGGTCGGGTTTATAGACCTTACATCTAAGATTTACAGGTTTATCATCCACCCTTAAAAAGGCAGCCACAGGTGCTCCTCTCCTCTCCACCCCAAATTGGGGGAATGTCTGGACATACTTCCCTTCTTTAAAGAGGGCAGAGGCAAGAATCTCTGAGGCTATAACAGCCCCCTGCCCACCCCTTCCATGAAACCTTATCTCAATCACTGCTCCCCCATCTAAGAACTGCTGCCCCCCAGGTAAAACCTGCACCAAAGGCTGCAAAGAGAATCAGATCCCCTTCCTTTATCCTTCCATCCCTTTTGGCTTCAGCAAGGGTGACAGGAAGAGAGGCTGCAGACATATTCCCATACCTCTGAATGGTATTATAGGTCTTTTCTAAGGGTATACCTGTCCTCTTACAGGTAGCCTCTATAATCCTTATATTTGCCTGATGGGGGATGAAGAGGGATATATCTTTGGAAGAGACTCCAGCAATCTTAAGGGCTTGAAATGCTGCCTCTCCCATCCTTCTCACTGCATGCTTAAATACCTCATTTCCCTGCATCCTGACTGTATGGAGTTTCTTTTTTACTGTCTCTTCTGATGCAGGTAGTCTCGTTCCCCCAGCAGGTTGGACAAGGAGTTCTCCAAGATTACCATCTGCACCGAGCACACAGGATAAAAGTCCATAACTCTTATCTGTAGGACTCACAATAGTAGCCCCTGCACCATCTCCAAAAAGGACACAGGTAGCCCTATCCTCCCAGTTCACCACCTTACTCATCACCTCTCCACCAGCCACAAGGATATTCTTATATCCACCTGTAGAGAGGAGACCTGATGCAAGCTCAAGTCCATAGAGCCATCCTGTGCATCCAGCCACAATATCAACAGCAGGCATAGAATTTATCCTGAGTCCCTTCTGGACCCAGCAGGCTGTGGAGGGATAGGCATTATCAGGGGTATCAGTAGCCACGATTAACATATCTATATCCTCTGGATTTATCCCTGCCTCTTTTATAGCCTTTTTAGAAGCATCAACAACCAAGTCAGAGGTAGCGGTATTATTATCCACGATTCTCCGTTCCTTGATACCTGTGCGGGTAGTAATCCACTCATCAGAGGTATCAACGAGTTTCTCAAGGTCAAAGTTGGTAAGGACCTTTTTGGGAAGGGCAGTGCCCATCCCTCGGATTATTAATTTCCTCACCTTTTTAGGATACCAAAAAATTCCAATATGTCAACCACCTCTTATCGGGGGTCAAGTCTTGCCTTTTGCTTTTTCTTCCTCCCTCTTAACTATTCTGCTCACCCTTGAGTAATGTATCCCTACAAACTCTGCTACCTCTGATTGGCTATAACCACGCTCCATTACCGCCTCATATATCCTCTTATTCCTCTCTGCCCTGTCTTTTAGGATCTGTTGAGCAAATAGAGTCTCAAGCGAAGGTCTGCCTATGTGCCTTTGCTTACGAGGAATTTCTTTTAACTCCTTCTTGTCCTTAATTAATTCAATAATCTCACCTACGAATTTATCTCTACCTAAAACTACCTGGCCTTTTACCTCTTTCCAGATGTTTCTCACTCCAATCCCTCTTGAAATAGATGTCCAACCCTTTTATGTCTTCTATTGTATGCCTGGGTATAAACTCCGTTTAATTGTCTCATACCTTTTGAAAGATTGCCTTCAGGAGTTTCTATCACCAGAGGATATATGATTAGAAGTACAACCTTAGGGAGGAGTTGAAACTGTGCTGTGGGTCTCTATCAGGTCTATCCTCAAAAAGGTATTGGAGAGATAAGATTAAATTTGTGCTGAGATAACGGTCAAAACTTAAGGATAGGGAAGGCGTAATACCAAGAGATTGGTCTATCCTTATATCAAAGGGGAGCTCTTTTACATCCGAACTCCTTTGTATAAGGTCAAATCCAAGAGATAATACCCCTCCTTTATAGGAACCCCTTAGACCCATCCCTATACATTTAGAATCTAATATGAATCTACCAAACTCAGGATAGTATAAAGGCTCCTCTATCCATCTTCTTGAATAACTGAGCTTAATAAAGGGGTTTAGATTTAAAAGGAGAGTAGGCTCAAATTCTATCTTCCATTCATCCTCCATATGTTCAGAGGCAGTTCTGATATATTGCGAATACTCAACCCTTCCCCTCAAAAGGAGATTAGAGATAGAACTGGATTTTAATTCAAGATAATAACTTTTCTTCTTCTCCTCCTCTTCGTAAAGGTTATAGTCCTGCCCAACAGTAAAGGAGATAATCTTCCCATAGGGCAGAACATTTATCCAGGATGTCAAATATTCACTCTTCTGCAGGGATAGAGAATCAGATATCTCTGATACCCTTCCATACATCCCCTGAAACTCAAAGGATTTGAAGGGAGAGAGGTCTACTTCAGTTCTTATTTCTAATCTATTAGAAGGCAAGGGGTTACCTTTTGGCAATACCCTTCTTATATAATCGCCGAGGCTATCAGGATAGAACTCCCCTGTCTCTGGGTTCTTACTATAATCACCCTTTCCCTTCTCCACTCTGATGTATTCTACCTCTTTCAATTGAGATAGTCTGTGGGTAGATTGCCCGAAAAGGGATACGGATATACCTCTGGGACTATTATACCATCCCTGCAGGGTAAGGAAGAGATGGGAAAGGTCATTCCCCTCTTCTTCCAAAAACCTCTTCCTCTGATAACCCATCAACCCCTCCAATGAGATACTCTTGTATAGACCTATCCTTGTCTCAAGCTGAGGAATATAGGAGATACTTCTCTTTAACCATCTCTTCAGGGAAGAATCGTATCCTTTCTCCTCTCTCTGGGTATAAGAGATATTGAAACCCCCTATCTCTATCCCTGTCCCAACCTCTAAGAATCTACTTGTATCACTATCCTCTTTAAAAAGAGAGAACCTTGGAGCAGCACCCATTATAAGGGGTTCGAAAGAGAACTGGTGACGGCTGATTTCAGGCAGACTAAAGAATCTATACTGCAGGTTTTTAAATTCTCCTCCAAACTCCCATCTCCTCCTATTCTTTAACCTCCCTATATCTCCAGTGAGTCTTAGAGAGGAGAACGGTTTAAGAAGAAAGTGGACCCCATCGGTCTCCTCCTCTTCAGGCGGTTCTATCCCCCACCTATATTTAAAATCCACCTCCCTCTCTCTTGTTGGAAGGAAGAAATTCTTTCCCATAAACCTTCTTGTATAGGAGAGCTCGAATCTTTTTATACGATAGGTAGAGGTTATTCTATATCCAAATCCTCTATTATCTCCCTCATCCCTGGAAGAGTAAATATTCCTATCCCTTTCTGAGACTATACCGTCAAGGGATACCCTGAACCTATTAAAGTCTATCCCTAATTTTGATAAGAAAGCGCTGCTCCTCTCAGGAGGTTTGAGATAGACCAGAGGCGAATATCTACCTTTATTCTTACCCACCCAGATATAGGCTGAGTTTTCATTATCGTATATATACTCCCCTTTCCCTTCGCCCATATAAGAGAACCTCACCCTGTAATCCCCTTTCTCCTCTCCAACAAAGAGGAAGTGGTCTCCCTCTTTTATATAATCCCCTTTCCCTTCCCCTACATAACTCGCCCCAGATACCCAGGCTTTTGCGGTATCATCTCCTATCCGGGATAGGTAGTCCCTATCAGAACTGCTCATCTCCAAGGGGTCTTCTATCTCTGAATAGGAATTGAATCCCATTACAAAGGCACCTATTCTATATTCACCCTCTATCCCATAATCATTCCTCTCAAACCCTTCTGTATTATACTGGAAGTCTATCTCAATCCTTGAACGACTGGTGATAATATGTCTATTAGTGAAGTATACCTCTCCTGTGGAATAGTCTATAGTATAATCGTTATCAATGCCTCTTACGAGTAGCTTGCCATCTAAGTATACCCTTTCACTTCCAGGAACTATAGACTCTTCCAATCTATAAGGTCCCTGATTCCCATCCTCCCCTGTAAAACTCTTATGCCCATACTTTCCCTTTGTCTTCCCTATCCCTGCCCTGATTCTAATATTAGAGAAGTTGACCTCTCCTATCCCCCCTTCTATTCTCCTATCAACTGTGCCGAAATCTGTAAAAGGGAGATTAAAGTCTACATCCCCTAAGGAGCCCTTAAAATTTTTGGAATGTATATTTATCAAGACCCTGTCAAGCTCACGAATTTCCTTTGTAACTCCTTCAGGTGGGATAGGGGTAGACTGGTCAGATAACCATCCCTCTATACCAATACCTGCAAGATTTCCTTCAAGTTCTAATCTCAGAGACTGGTTTAACGAGAGGTCCTGCTCAGTGCCTATACCTGCAGATATAGACTTACTCCCCCTGGCAGTAATCTCAGACTCCTCCCTTTCAGAAATCTCAGGCTTTGCAGGGATAGGTTCTCCCTTCTCCTTATAGGGCATCTCTTCTCTATGAAAGTATCTCTCCTTTAAAGGGAAGGGGACCCTTTGATATCTGATTGTTATCTCCAAACTATCAGGGATGGGGTTTTTAAAAGTCACCTCTCCCCTATTATAATCTATTGCATAATCATCTTTTGAAAGGAGGCTATCCCCTATCCATACAGAATCACTGGATAGGATGATGAACCTATCAGGAAGTTTATAAGGACCCCTGGTATTATTGCCGGGAAATTGGGTCTGACTGAGAATTGAGAGGAGGATGAGTCTAATCAAAGATTCTAAAGACAAGGATTTTATGCCAGGGAATTAAGAGGAGAAGGAACTTATCAAAGCTCACAACCCTCTTTATCTGTAACTCACCTATCTTGGCACAAGAGTAACCGTCTCCCTCTCTTTTCCATATCTTTCCCTGTCTCTGGGCTATAAAGTAAAGAGATTGATCCGTAGAAAGGGCAATTCTATCTACCTCTGGAGAAGGGAGTTCAACCTCTTTCTTTAGATTACCAATTCTATCCCAGATAGTAAGACTCCCCTCTCCCCTATCTATCACAAGTATCTCTCCTGATGGTCCTACCTCCATATCTACAGGCTCGATAAGCCTCCCCTGACCTATAAATCCTATTCTCCTTGATGGATAGACAGTTATGATTCTATTATTCCCGGAATCCAGGAGGAAGAGTTCCCCTTCTGAGACCCTGCCTTTTTCTATCTCGGCTCTTCCCAAGGAGAGGGAGTCTATAAAATCCCCTCTCTTTACAAAATAGATTTTATTCTGGGTATAAAGGTAGAAGAAGAAGGGGTCTTGAAAAAATCCCTTGAGCAGGGGAAGACTTCTACTTAAGGGTATCTCTCTTGTTATTCCAGAGGAAGGGGTATATTCAGAAATTCTATCATCCTGGAGGATAAATATCCCCTCTGGAGAGGGAGATATATCTATTACTGGATTCTTAAACATAAGAGAGTCAAAGGGGATGATGGAGAAGGTCTGGAACAGGAAAAGGATTATCTCCATATAAAAGTCTATACCCATTTATCTCCCAGTCAACCCTTTGGAAACTCACCCATATCTATTGGATTTTAGAAACCAATCTCTTTTCCCGTGAGACCGAGATTGCCACGCCCCTGTGAAATAAGTATAGCAATTGGTCTCACATTATTTGAGGAGAATACCTTTCGTTCCACTCTCCCATAAGTGGTATCTTTTATTTCACATTTGGAAATTAAAGAAGCTGAGAAAGGAGGGAGAAGGTGAAAAGATGGGGGTTTGGATGGGACCTTAAATCTGACAATCTCAATAGGATAAGATTTAAAGTTCTCAATATCTCTTCATAGGTCAACCTCTCTGCCTTCTCTTCTATCTCTTCCCTTCCAAAAGGTAGCTCTACCCTCCTCCCCAATTTTAAATATAAGGTATAGCGGTATAGAAATAGAAGGGACATCAAAAGGGGATATAGGGAGTCTTGAGATACCCTCTGGGATTCCTCATAGAGAGTAATATCCTGTAGAGGTTTTGAAAATCTCCTCCATACCTCTGGAGTGAAGAAAGTCTTATACTCTCTTAAAAATCTAAAGGCTTCTTTTAGAGAGCCATCAGAGAATATTGAGGCTTCCTTAGCCTCACTGATTCCCTTCCTCCTCAATATCTCCTCAACTATCTCCCTTTTTAAATAGGAGAAGGGAACCCTCTGACACCTTGACCTTATTGTAGGGGGTAGTAGATAGGGCTTTGATGTGGTAAGGATGAATATGGTTCTCGGACCCGGCTCCTCAAGGGTCTTCAAGAAACTGTTTGCTGCCTCTATGGAGAACATATCGGCATAGAGAATGATGATTACCCTGTATCTGGCAGAAGAAGGGGGAAAGGCAAGCTCTTCCTTAATCTCTCTTATCCTTTCTATGGAGATATTTCCGCCAGGAGGTGGGGGTGGAGATATCTCAGAAAGGAGATAATTCTTCATCTCTTCCTCTATCTTTTTAGACTGAGAGGATATAATGGGAAAGACTACCCTCACATCAGGATGACTGAGCCTCTCTATCCTCTTACAGGTAGAGCACAAATCACAGGAGTCCTCCCCTCCTCTCTCACAGTTTAAGGCTTTAGCAAAGGTTAGGGCAGTGGTCCTCTTCCCTACACCATCAGGTCCTGTAAAGAGATAGGATGCAATATGTCCTCTTTTCAATACAGATTTGAGTAGGGCTATAGCCTTTTCCTGACCAAGAATATTTCTAAACCCCATCAGCGAAGATAATTTAGAGGGTTCAATGCCTTTCCACCTACCCTCAATTCAAAGTGGAGGGTCCCTCCCCCTTTCCCTATCACCTCCCCTCTCTTCACTCTCTGTCCAACTCTTACGAGGATTTTTGATAGACCAGAATAGACAGAGTGTCTCCCTTTGCCATGGTCAATGATTATAAGATTTCCATACCCTTCAAAAGGGGCTGCATAGGCTACCTTCCCTTCCTTTGCTGCCCTCACATTAGCCCCTTCTGGACATCTTATATCTATCCCGGCATTCTTTGTCTTTGTCCCATATTTTGGATTATACTTAATCCCAAAGGATGAGATGACCCTTCCTCTATAAGGCCAGGATACACTCCCCACCCATCTCCCTACCTTCTCTTTCTTATAAGGCGCCTTTCTCTTAGCCCTTTTCTTCCTTTCCAGTCTTGCTAAGAGGTTAACCAATCTCTTCTCCCTTGCCCTGAGTTCAGCAACAATCCTCTCCCTCTTCTTCTTCTCCCTCCTTACACTTTTTAAGACCTTCTCCTTCTCTTTTCTGGATAAAGAGAGAGAGTGTTTTTCCTTCTCCCTCTCCTTTTTCAGCCTTGTAATCTCTTCATAGGACAACTCCATCTCCCTCTTCTCCTGCTCCAGACTCTTTGCCAGTTCCCTATAGGCAGAGAAAAGTCTATTATCAGCATAGGCAATGGATTTTAAATAGATGAAACGACTATAAGCCTCCGGGATAGATTTTGTGGTCAATAGAAATTCTAAGGGTAAGTATCTCTGGTATTTATATATGTAGACAAGTCTCTTAGATAGGTCATCCTTTATCCTATCCATCTGAGCCTGAGTCCGGGCGATAGAAATCTTCAACCTCTCTATCTCTCTCTGTTTCTCTGATTGAGCTATCTCCAATTGGTTTATCAGCTTTTCTGTAAGATTCACTTTTTTTTCCAAAAGTTCTATCCTCCTCAATACCCCCTTCTCCTCCCTCTTCAATCTCCTTATCTCCTTCTCTATCTTAGCTCTGCGTCTGCGTATCTCTTGAAGTTCCCTCTTGGTATCCTTTGCAGCTCCAAAAAGGAGGAAGAGAATCAGAAATAGGGGGAGTCTTCTCATTTAAGAGCCAATAAGGGTCCTATAACCCCGATGATTCCACCAGACCCTATCTGGAGAATTAGGAACGGTATAATAGGGAAATAGGGTTGAGGAATAATCCCTTTGACCAGCCCATAGGTGGCATAACAGAGAAGAAAAGAGAACAGTCCAGCCAACAATCCCTGGAATAACCCTCCAAAAAGGAATATCCCTCTTATAGTTCCCCTGGTTGCCCCTGATAATTCCATAATCTCTATCTCACCCTTCCTCTGAAGTATATCCAGCCTTGAGATTCTAAAACTCACAAACAGGAGAACGATACCTACAAGACCAAAGAAGAGGAGGTCTAAACCTATAACCCCTTTAAGAACTCCATAAAGCCTTGCCAGTAGATTCTTACCAAAGAATACCTCTTTCACGCCATCTAATAGATAGAGCTTATGTTCTATTGCGGATAACTGGGCAAAGGTTTTATACCTTGGGTTGAGCTTTACCCTTATGGATGGTGGGAGGGGGTTGTATCCTAAGGTCTTAATAAAGGATGAATCCTCTCCTAATTGGGAGCTAAACTCCTTTAGAGCCTCCTCCTTTGATATGAACCTTGCCTCCTCAACCCCTGCTATTTTAGAAATCTTCAAGACAAGGGCTTCTGGTCTTGCAGCCTCTTCCAGGAATACAGAGATCTCAACTCTATCCAGAATCCCCTTTGTAAAGTAGAAGAGGTTGGCAGTAATTAAGAGGAATAAAAAGAAGAGGAACAGAAGGAGGGTATTTACTGATAGAGCAAAGAAGAAAGAACCCTTCTGATATCTAAACCCTCTGAGGCTCTCCCTTATAATAAAGCTAAGGCTCAACGATTCTCCCCTCTTCTAATCTGATTACTCTCTTACCTATATTTAGTAAAGAGGACTCCCTGGTAGCCAGTATTATGGATGTGCCCTGGATATTTACAGACTTGAGGATTTCAAGGAGTTCTGATGCCCCTCTGGCATCTATGTTTCCAAAAGGCTCATCAGCAAGGAGGATGAAGGGCTCTTTTGAGAGTGCCCTTGCTAAAGCAAGCTTCTGCTTCTCTCCACTGGATAGGCTGTCAGGGTATACATCTATCCTATCCCCAAGCCCTACCCTGCTCAAAGCAGATAGAGCTCTCTTTTTGGTCTCTAATGGAGAGAGAGATATCGCCTCAAGAGCAAACTTCACATTCTCATACACAGTCCTATTTGACAGGAGTTTAAAATCAGGAAATATCATACCCATCTTCTGACGCAGGAGGGCTATCCCTTTATGATTTAGAAGAGCTATATCCTTTCCCATAACCATAACCTTACCAGTTGTGGGTCTCTCATCTCCATACAGAAGTTTTAGAAGGGTAGTCTTACCAGAACCATTGGAACCGAAGAGGATAACAAACTCTCCCTTCTCAATCTTAAGGTTAATATCCTTTAAAGCCACTATCCCCTCCTTATAGATTTTACTGACCCCCTCCAATTCAATCATTTAATTAACCTCAGGGCTTCCTTAGCTATTCTCTCAGGAGTGAGCCCAAAATGTTTATACAACTCCTGATGAGAGCCAGACTCTCCAAATACATCAGGGATACCTATCCTATAGAGCCTCTTGGGGTAATTTTCACAGAGGACCTCTGATACAGCAGAACCAAGCCCTCCTATGATGGAATGGTCCTCACAGGTTATAACTGCTCTGGTCTCCTCTGCTGCCTTTATAATCGTATCCTTATCAATAGGCTTTACAGTATGCATATCTATCACTCTTGCCTCTACCCCTCTCTTCTTTAAGATCTCTCCTGCTATAAGAGATGGGTATACCATTGAACCTATAGCAAAGATAGTTATATCATCCCCTTCTCTTAAGGTAATAGCCTTTCCAATCTCAAAGTCTATATCCTCTCCATAGACTATAGGGAGGTCTTGACGGGTGAGCCTGATATAACAGAGACCAGGAATCTTTGCTACTGCAAGGACAGCCTTCTTTGTCTGGACAGGGTCTGCAGGAACTACAACAGTAGTCTCTGGAATCTGACGCATCAGACCTATATCCTCTAAGCACTGATGGGATGCACCATCAGCCCCTACCCCTATCCCTGAGTGGGTTGCCACTATCTTTACTGAGAGTTGAGAATAGGCGATGGTATTTCTAATCTCCTCCCATGCCTTACCTGTTACAAAGATAGCAAAACTTGAGGCAAAGACTGTCTTTCCACAACTGGCAATACCAGCAGCAGTATTTACCATATCTGCCTCAGACACACCCAAGTTGAAGAATCTATCAGGAAAAGCCTCCTTAAACCTTATGGTCTTTGTAGACCTTGAGAGGTCTGCATCCAGGACTACGATATTTTTATCCCTTCTTCCCAACTCTAAAAGGGCTTGGGCATAGGCTTCTCTCTGAGAACCCTTTTTTACCTTAGTTCTGCGAGAATCCATTTAAGCTCCTCTTCTGTAGGTGCTACACCATGGTATTCTATCTTATTCTCCATAAAACTTACCCCCTTCCCCTTTACTGTATGGGCGATAATCATCGTAGGTGCCTCCCTCTCCAATTTTGCTATCTCAAAGGCATTGAGAAGCTCTTCAAAGTTATGCCCATCCACCTCCATTACCTTAAACCCAAAGGCTTTAAACTTATCCCCTATAGGCTCGGTGTTCTTTATATCAGAAGTAAAACCATCAAGTTGTATCCTGTTATGGTCTATAATCGCTGTAAGGTTAGAAAGGTGGTAATGGGATGAAGTAAGGGCAGCCTCCCAGGTCTCTCCCTCATCCAGCTCCCCATCACCTAAGAGGCAGTAGACTCTATAAGGAAGTTTATCTATCCTTGCTGCCAGAGCCATACCATTAGAGATAGATAGTCCCTGACCAAGGGAACCTGTAGATACCTCAATCCCTGGAAGCATTCTTGAAGATGGATGACCCTGAAGAGGGGAACCAAGTCTACGCAGGGTCCATAGGAGCCTTTTGGGGAAATAGCCCATATCAGCAAGGATAGCATAGAGGGTAGGAGCTGCATGCCCCTTTGATAGAACAAACCTATCCCTCTCTCTCCACTTAGGCTTCTTGGGGTTATGCCTTAGCACCTTATAGTATAAGGCTACAAGAATCTCTACACAGGAGAGGGAGCCCCCTGTATGTCCAGAACCTGCCCTGGCAAGCATTTTAAGGACATCCTTCCTTATCTGTGTAGCCTTTCTCTTCAGAAAGCTAATATCCTCTCTCCTCTTTGCCATTATTTTTGATAAACATTCTAAGGAAATTTTTATAACTGTCAACCCTGCAGTTTTTTCTAACTCTCAGTTTCTCAGAAAAGAAGGGAAAGCTAATCTATCATTTCTTTTTCTCCTTGTCATCAAGCAAAATATCCCTAAGCGAAACTTTTGTAAAATATCTAATCTCACTCTTCCCATCATTACCTCCGATAGGGAATCCATCCTCATCCACCGCCTGAACCTGCCAGCAATATGATTTCCCATCTTCAAAAGCCTTTGCTCCCACAGGGTATTGAAAGGATGTTGAGATAAGATTTTTATTCTCATAGTGGGGGATATTATTTATAGCCTCATAGGGATTCTGGTCTTCATAAATCTCACAGACCTTTAACCTGTATCTCACCCTTAAACCTGCTAAAAGTGGAATAGGTGGTGTCCACTGAAATAAGGGGCGAGGTTTAACAATCGTATCCCCACTGCTGGGTGAGATGAGTCTTGGTGGACAGGGGAGGGTAACTCTATGAAAGATACAATCCTTAGCTAATAGAGAATTATCCCTGTATCTTAAGACATACATACATATCCTATAGGAACCTGCAGGGAATTTCCCTGTCTTCTTTATCTGCTCCTCATACTCTGGCTTATACCTGGTCTCCTTGACCTCGGTAATCTCCTTTGAAGTTATCCTTTTTCTGGCCTTTGCCGGGATAGTTATATCATTGCTGACTCCTTGAAAGATAAGCCCTCCATTCTGTTCTTTAACCTCTACTTTAAGTCTTACCCTCACAGGCTCATTCTCCTGATTTTTCACATCTGCTTTCCAGAGGTCTTCAACATATAGCCTCTCTGGTGGTGGGCGGTGAAGCATAACTGACCAGCCAAAAGAAGATTGGGAAAGTATAAGAAACAATAGACACCCGGGGATTCTAAGATATACCTTCTTATTCTCTCTTCTTCTTTTTAACATTCTATCCTCCTTTGTTTAAAGTATACACTCCCCTTTAATGAGGCTGTGCAAAACTCTCTTCTTGTCATTGTGAGCAACCCCTTCACTCCTTGTCATTGCGAGCCAAAGGCGAAGCAATCTCTTCTTTCTGTTCAGGACAGGCTCCAGGAGCATAGCAAGCCCTTTATTTACAACACTTTTATGAGATTGTGGTGCTTCTTTCAGTCGCACTGCTTCGTCGCTTCGCTCCCCGCAATGACATTTTAAATTCCCCATCTAAAATGTCCTGGAAAAGGAGAACCTCACAACAAACTCCTGATAATCCTCAAGAGGCTCTATCTCATCAGAATAGACAATCCTCTCTATACTTCCTGACAGATTACCCAGGACAGGCAGGTTATAGTCACTCCTTAAGCTAACCCCCCATCTCCTATTCTCTATATCCTTACCTTTGGTATTATCAAAGTTTATACCTAAACTATTGGACAGCCTATTTTCAAACATTCCATAAGAGAGACCGATATTCCCTGAATAGATATCCTCATAATCATCCCCTGCCTTTGGTCTATTCTGACTCAATCCAACTCCCCAGGATAAGGATAGGGGGATTTTAAAGCTTGTATTAAAGGAGAACATCCAGATATTCAAATCATAATCAGAAGACAACTGAGCAAAAGGGCTTCTATCTCTATAATTCTGCAGAGAATAGGAGAGGTTTAAAGAATGCCCCATACCCAAAAGATTGAAGCTTAGACCTGTGTTTGCTGTATAGGACTGGGTTATATTATCAACCCTTAAACTATCCTTAGGGTCATTATTGCGTAGGGAGTATGAGTTATACCCAAAACTGAGATAAGGGAGCATCCCAATAGCAATAGAGAGATTAAAACTCGGCACCAATGTAGTTGTAGTAGCAGATTTCAATCCCAAAAGGTTATCTTGAGTTCTATCAAAGCTCGCACTTAGTGATATCTGATTATTCCATAACCCTTGAGATGCAGAAAGGCTAAAACCCTGGATATCATTCGTAAGATATGGACTGCCGAGGCTATTATAACCGGGTCCCACATACTTATAAGAACCTGAAAAAGAAGTTGATGAGAAGGATATATCCACACCTGCATTGGCTGCAAAATCTACTGAAGTAGAGAGCTTCGGCTCCATAATAGTGTTAGCCCATTCAGGATAATTGGGGACACTCATAGGCATACTCCTTAAGTCTCTTGTAAATGCACTCCCTGAGAGCTCGCCACCCATTTTCACAATACCCTTAGCTAAACTCAACTCCCCCTTTATCCCTGCCACAACATTCTCCTGAGGAAGAAGGGTCTCCAGACTATCAACCAAAGTATCGCCATCATATCTCGTTTCTGTAATAGGCACATCTATTGAATTAGAGTCATCCTTTGCCTTTAGAAAGATAAAATCAATATAAGAACCCCCAGACCTCCCA